>JAZDKE010000050.1:0-43999 GCA_043803245.1 Chloroflexota bacterium | reverse complement strand
GTCAAAGTTGGCGAGCGGGTGGCGGTGATTGGCGGCGGCAACGTCGCGGTGGATGCTGCCCGGGTGGCGCGGCGCATTGGGGCCAAGAAAGTGACCATGATATACCGCCGCACCCGTGCCGAGATGCCGGCCAGTCCTGAGGAAGTGGAAGCGACCCTGCAGGAAGGCATCGAAATCGTATACCTTGCGGCACCCTCGAAGATATTTGTCCAGGACGGGGAACTAAAGCTGGAGAACGTGCGCATGCAGTTGGGTGAGCCTGATGCCAGTGGCCGCCGGCGTCCCGAACCGGTTAAAGGCAGCGAGTATCTCACCGCCTTCGACACCATCATTGCCGCCATCGGCCAGCGCCCCGAAATTCCCAGGGGATTTGGTGTCACCACCGGAAAGGGCAACACCATCGAAGTGAATTCGGACTCGCTGGCTACCAGCCAGGCGGGCGTCTTTGCCGGCGGTGATGTCGTGAGCGGCCCGGCTTCGGTAATCGAGGCCATTGCCGCCGGCCGCATAGCCGCTTCGTCCATCGATAAGTACCTGGGTGGTGATGGCGATATCGAGGAGAAGCTGGCGCCGGTTCAGAGCCGGGCGGTGCCCCTGACCCTCTCGACCGAGGATGACCGCACTATTTTCGAGGAGCTTCCCGTCGCCGAGAGGGCAAACAATTTCAACGAGGTTGAGCCGGGGCTCGAAGACGAGGTGGCGCGCCGGGAAGCCAGGCGCTGCCTGATGTGCGACCTGATGTATCAGGTCGAGGTCTTCGAGGTGGATAGCGGGCACTGTATTTTCTGTGGTCTCTGCATTGAAGCCTGCCCCCGCGATGCGGTGCACCTGGACTATCGCTACGAGCACGGGGAATACCAGCGTAAGATGCTGATAAAGTCTAAAGAGGATTTGCTGATAACCAGCGCAAAGCAGCCCAGCGGCTACGCCCGTCCCGAGTTTGAGAAAAAGCTCCCCCGGCAGACATTGCTGCTTGACCGGGAAAAGGTAAAAGGTAATGGCCATGGAGCGGGTAAATAATGGCGCTTAGTATTGCTTTCTGGGTACTTGCGGCCATCGCCGTAGTCGCGGCCCTGGCAGTGATGATGCAGCGTGATATTTTCCACGCGGCGCTGTCCCTCATCCTGTGTTTTCTGGCGGTGGCCGGCCTGTTCGTCACCCTGAGCGCCGATTTCCTGGCCGCCATGCAGGTCCTGATTTACGTGGGGGCGGTGGCGATACTGATTATCCTGGGTGTCATGCTGACCCGCGAGGTGCAGCGGGGGAACGTCGCCAACCACTTAGTTATCCCCGCTTTCATCATTGCGGCGCTGCTGCTGGGAATTTTGGTTTTCGTGATTACCCGCACCCCGTGGCCGGTATCCACCGCGATGCCACTGGCGCCGACGGTGGGGCCTTTGAGTATAAAACTGTTTGGCCAGGACGGTTTTCTCCTGGCGGTCGAAATCGCGCCGGTGCTGCTTTTGGCGGCGGTGCTGGGAGCCATCGCGCTGGTCAGGGAGAAGTAGGCAGTGATTACACTGGAGCATTACCTGGTGCTTTCGGCGACGCTATTCGCCATCGGGCTTTTCGGAGTCCTGTCCCGGCGCAATGCCATCGTCATCCTGATGTCGGTTGAGATTATGCTTAACGGGGTGAATGTCGCCATGGTCGCCTTCTCCCGTTACGTGGTGCCGCAGCTGCTCACCGGCCAGGTCTTCGCGCTCTTCATCATGGTGGTGGCGGCTGCCGAGGCGGCGGTAGCCCTTTCGATTATCTTCACCATCTACCGCAGCCGGGAGAGCATTGATATCACCAATGTCAATTTAATGAAATGGTAATCTTATGATGTGGGTCGAAGTAAAAAAAGCGGGTAACCTGGCGATTGCCGAGATGTGGCGTGAGCTTTTTGAGGGTGAGGGCATCCCCACGCTGCTCAAAGCGGCCGGCGGTGGGGCGCCCACCCGGGAATTTGACACCTACTCGGTGATGGTGCCGGGGGATAAAGTCCACGTCGCGCAGGAAATCTTAAGGAAAATATAATGAGCCCGTTCTGGCTGATATTATTGATACCGTACCTCTCCTTCCTGGTGATTGCGCTCATCATAAGGCCATTTTTTAACCATACGCCAAAAATCAGCGGCTATATCTGCATCCTGGCGATTTCCGCCTCGCTAGCGATGTCGGTCTGGGCGCTGGTAAGCGTCCTGGGAGCGCCGAATCACCAGCTGGAGATACCCTCCGTCCAGTGGGCGGTGATTAACGGGCTAACCATCAACCTGGGCATCATCATGGACCCGCTCACGGTGGTCATGCTTTTCGTAGTTACCGTCGTCAGCCTGATGGTGCAGATATACTCCCAGGGCTACATGCACGGTGACCCGGGCTATCACCGTTACTACGCTTTTATGGCCCTCTTCACCGGCTCCATGCTGGGGCTGGTGCTTGCCGATAACCTGCTGATGCTTTTCGTTTTCTGGGAGATGGTGGGCCTCTGTTCCTATCTCCTGATTGGCTTCTGGTTCCACCGCGTTTCGGCGCGTAACGCCGCCGCCAAAGCCTTTATCGTAACCCGCCTGGGCGACTTCGGTTTTCTGGCGGCCATCCTGGTGCTCTACAATACCACCGGCACATTCGATATCGCCCGGCTGCATGACCTGGCGGCGGCCGGTGGTCTGGGTGGTGCGGTTCTCACCTGGGTAGCAATCGGTATCGTCTCCGGGGCGGTGGGCAAGTCGGCACAGTTCCCGCTGCACACCTGGCTGCCGGACGCCATGGAAGGCCCGACACCGGTTAGTGCCTTAATTCATGCCGCCACCATGGTGACCGCCGGGGTTTTTCTGGTGGCGCGCACCTTCCCGCTCTTCGTAAATTCGCCACCGGCAATTACGGTGGTCGCGGTAATCGGGGCTTTCACCGCCATCTTTGCCGCCAGCATGGGTCTGGTGGCCACTGACATCAAGCGCGTGCTGGCCTATTCGACCATCAGCCAGCTAGGCTATATGATGCTGGGGCTGGGGGCCGCCGGTATGGTACTCTCGCACAGGCCTGATGCCACCCTGGAAGCCGCCAAGGCAGCGGTCGCGATTGGTATCTTCCATCTGTTCACCAACGCCTATTTCAAGGCGCTCCTCTTCCTCGGCTCGGGCAGCGTTAACCATGCCTCGGGCACATTCGATATGAGGAAGATGGGTGGCCTGCGCAAGGTGATGCCCTGGACTTATATTACCTTCGTTATCGGCTCGTTGAGCCTGGCCGGTATCTGGCCGCTCGCCGGTTTCTGGAGCAAGGACGAGGTTCTGGCAGTCGCTTTCGAAGGCCAGCCGGTGCTCTTTATCCTGGCGATGATAACCGTTTTTATGACCGCCTTCTACATGTTCCGGGCGGTGTTCCTGACATTCCACGGTGAATACAAAGGCGGTGAGGCGGGCGAGCACGGCGGCGGCGCTCACCCCCACGAATCGCCACTGGTGATGGTGGCGCCGCTGGTCATCCTGGCGGCGCTGGCAGTTGGTGCCGGCTGGTTTAACGCTACCGGGGCGTTCAGCCACTTCATGGGGCACTCAAGCGAGCCGGGGGGGGTTCCCGGCTTTTTCGGGATACTCGCTCATCCACTCCCCCTGATTTCCCTGCTGGTAGGGGTGTCGGGTATTTTCCTCGCCTATCTCATGTATGCGGCAAAAAAGATTTCCGCAGAAAAAGTCGGGGCCATGTTCAAGCCGTTACACACGCTGTTTTTGCGTAAGTACTATATGGACGAGCTGTACCAGGGTGTCCTGGTAAACCGGGTACTGCTTAAGGGGCTTTTCCAGGTGTGCCAGCTCTTCGATGCTAAAGTGGTCGATGGCATCGTTAACGGCTTCGCTCAGGGCACCATGGCTACTGGCCGGACGATACGCCGTTTGAGCAGCGGGCAGTTGCAGTTCTACGGCCTGCTTATGGGAGCGGGTATTTTAGTCATCTTTCTCATCGTCTATTTTTCGGGTTAGACAGGAGATAGCTTAGTTGGAATTCGGTTATTTGAGCGCCATCATCTTTCTCCCTTTTCTTGGGGCGATAATCATTGCCTTCGTGCCGGGTCTTTCCGACGGGCTGGTAAAGCGTATCGCCGCTTTATTTAGCCTGGTCTCTCTGGCGCTGGCCGTCTATCTCTTCATCGTTTTTGACCGCTCGGCGGGCGGCGCTATCCAGTTTGAGGAAAAGATAAGCTGGATTCCGGCAATCAACGCTTTCTATCACGTCGGCGTTGACGGCCTGAGCCTGCCGCTGGTGCTGCTCACCGCTTTCCTGGGCTTTCTGGTAATACCGGTCTCATGGAGCGTCCACGAGCGCTGCCGGGAGTATTTCGCCTGGCTTCTGCTGCTGGAAGGCAGCATCCTCGGCGTCTTCTCTTCCCTGGACCTGCTGCTCTTCTTCCTGTTCTGGGAGATTGAGGTCGTCCCGATGTATTTCCTCATCTCCATCTGGGGCACCGGCCGCCGGGAATACTCCGCCATCAAGTACGTTATCTACACTCTTTTCGGCAGCGCCTTCATGGTGTCCGGCATTTTGAGCCTGTACTTCACGACCGGCAGCTTGGATATGGTGGCTATCGCCGCGGGTGGTTTCGATTCTTTCCGGGTGGTCGTGCCGGCGGTCGCGATGTTCTTCCTCTTGCTCATCGGCTTTGCCATTAAACTGCCGGTATTCCCGTTGCACACCTGGCTCCCCGATGCCCACACCGACGCGCCCACCGCGGTGAGCGTGATGCTGGCCGGGGCGCTCCTTAAGATGGGCGGCTACGGCATGATACGAATCGTGGTCTTCATTTTCCCGGAGGTCGCCCGGCAGTTCGCCCCCCTGCTGGTGGCTCTGGCGGTGGTCGGCGTATTATATGGGGCGGCGGTGACCTTAAGACAGACCGACTTAAAACGGATGATTGCCTACTCCAGCGTCTCACACATGGGTTTGGTGCTGCTGGGCATTTTTGCCCTGACGCCGGTCAGTATGACCGGCGCGGCGATGCAGATGTTCAGCCACGGCATCGTCACCGGCCTGATGTTTGCCATGGCCGGCCTGGTGATGCACCACGTTCACGAGCGTGACCTGGGCAAGCTCGGGGGCCTGGCGCGGCAGATGCCGCTGGCGGCGGTCATCTTCTCCATCGGCGGTTTCGCTTCACTGGGCCTGCCCACTACCAGTGGTTTCGCCGCCGAGGTGCTGGTCTATCTGGGCAGCTTTACCAGCCCGGTCTTCGCCGGCATCAGGCTGGCCACCATCCTGGCGGTGGTCGGCGTCGTTGTCACCGCCGGCTACATCCTCTGGATGATTATGCGGGTTTTCTACGGGCCGGTGCAGGAGAAGTATCACGGGGTGGCCGACGCCAACAACATCGATAAGATTTACATGTTTGCGCTGGTCATCGCCATTATGGCGGTCGGGATTTACCCGGCGGTGCTGACCGATGTCTTCAAGCTGGGGCTGCCGGCGGTGCTGCCATGACAAAAAGGAGCCTGCTTTGAACCTGATGCTGCTGTCACCGGAAGTGAGCCTGATTGTCACTGCGGTGCTGGTGATTCTGCTTGACCTGGTGGTGAGTCAGAAGGGTGTATTGGTGCTGGTCAGTATCACCGGCATCATCGTGGCGGGCTTTTTCACCGTCTCGTTATGGCTGAGCCAGGACGCAGTCGCGGCGGCCGTCTTTAGCAACATGATGGCGGTGGACAGCTTTGCCCTTTTCTTCAAGCTGCTTTTCCTGGGAATCGCGGCGCTGGTGGTGCTTAGCTCGGTGGACTATGCCGATAAGTTCCGCCGTTTTCAGGGAGAATACTATGCCCTGGTCTTGATTTCAGCCCTGGGTATGATGCTGATGGCCGCTACCGCCGAAATGATTTCAATCTACATTGCCCTGGAACTGACCAGTATCTCGCTCTATATCCTGGTCGGCTTCCTCAAGGACTCCAAGTCGGCCGAGTCCTCGATAAAATACCTGCTGCTGGGGGCGGTGGCCAGCGCGGTGCTCCTCTATGGCATGGCGCTGGTCTTCGGCGTCACCGGCAGCACCCGTCTCGGCGATATCGCCGGGGCGCTCGGTAGTACCGGGCTGGGTAGTCCCGCCCTGCTGCTGGGCGTGGTGCTGCTTATTTGCGGCTTCGGTTTCAAGATTGCCGCAGTACCCTTCCACCTGTGGGTGCCCGATGTTTACGAGGGCGCGCCGACGCCAATCACTGCCTATCTCTCGGTGGGGAGCAAGGCGGCGGGTTTTGCGGTCATCCTGCGGGTTTTTGTGACCGCTTTCGGAGCGCCGGAGCTGGGCCCTGCCTGGGGCATGATTTTTGCGGTGCTCGCTGCCTTGAGTATGACCATCGGCAATGTCATCGCTCTGGCCCAGAGCAATATCAAACGTATGCTCGGTTATTCCAGCATCGCCCAGGCGGGTTATCTTATGGTCGGCCTGGCTGCGGTGGGCCTGAACCCGGCGGGTGATGTCCTGGGGCAGAGCGGAGTCCTCTTTTTCCTGGCAGCTTATGCCTTCACCAACCTCGGGGCGTTTATCGCGATCATCGCCATATCGAATAAAATCGAGAGTGACCAGATTGGTGATTACTCGGGAATGTTCCGGCGGGCGCCGTTTTTGGCCCTGGCGCTCAGCCTCAGTCTCATTTCGCTGATAGGCATGCCCCCGGCCGGCGGGTTTATGGCCAAGTTCTATATCTTCAGCGCCGCGGTGCGGCACGACCTGCTCTGGCTGGTGGTCATCGCGGTGATTAACAGCGTCATCTCCGCCTACTATTATCTGCGCGTCGTCAAGGTCATGTGGCTTGGCGAGCCGGCTTCCAGCGAGAAGGTGCCCTCTTCGGGAGCGCTGCGCCTGGCCCTGGTGGTGGCCTGCCTGGGCGTGCTGGTGCTGGGCATTGTGCCCGGCGCTGCCATGGAGCTTGCCCAGCTTGCTTCCCGGATGTTCATTTTTTAGCGGGTGACCGATTACAGTCTCAAATAATACCCCCTTGACCTAAGCGGCGAGGGGGTAAATACTTTTGGGGCGGCTTAAAGCGGGTGAGAACGGTGTCCGCTGCTACGGCGGCTGGCATTGCCCTGGCATGATTGCTATAATTAGCCGGAGGTGTCACGATGGGAACATTCTTGCCCGGGATTGGTACGATTGGATGGTTGCTTATCGGCCTAGCTCTTTTATGGTCGGCGGTGTGGAAGGGAATTGCCCTCTGGCGGGCGGCCAGAAACGGTCACCTAGCCTGGTTCATCGTTATGCTCATCTTTAACACCGTGGGCATTCTTGAGATAGTCTATATCCTTGCTTTTAGCCGAAAGAAAACAGAAGGTTCAGCATAGTTAAATTGTCGGTTCTCGTGGATTTATCCCCGGAGAATCAACCGTGAAGATGAAAAAGGTCGGCATTATTTTTAATCCGATGGTTGAGGCGGCCGGGGCCCTGGCCGGTGAGCTGGAGCGCTATCTGGCCGGGGCTGGCGTATCGAGCTGGAGCTGCTCGTCCTGGGAGCTGGCTGAAATCAGGCCCGAGGTGAGCGGGACCGACCTGGTGCTCAGCGTCGGCGGCGACGGCACCATTCTCCGGGCGGTGCAGGCGGTAATCGCTACCAAAACGCCGATAACCGGTATCAATCTGGGAAAGCTGGGTTTTATGACCGAGCTGGCGGCTGACGAGGCCTTAAACAGGCTTCCCGAGATACTCGATGGCGCCGGCTGGCTTGACGAACGGGCCATGCTCGAGGCGCAGATTACCGGGAACGGCGGCGAGGGCAAGATTTACTACGCTCTGAATGACGTGGTGGTGGCCCGGGGAGCGATTGCTCGCCTGGTCAGCGTTGAGGCGAGCGTTGATGATGAGCCGCTTACGGTATACCGCGCTGACGGGGTGATGGTGGCCACCGCTACCGGTAGCACCGGTTACGCGCTGGCGGCGGGCGGGCCGGTACTCAGTCCCGAGGTGACGGAGCTACTGCTTTTGCCCATCCTGCCCCATCTCTCTCTGTCCTACCCGCTGGTGCTGCCCGCTCGCGCCGTCGTTAGTTTGCGGGTGAGCACGGCGTACCGGGCGACCTTAAGCGTTGACGGCAATATCAACCTTCCTCTGGAGAGCGGCGCGCTCATCACGGTAAAGCGCAGCCAGGTTATTACCCGTTTTTGGCGTATTCATCCCAGGGCCTCGTTTTACCGCTCCCTGGAACAAAAACTGAAAGGGAAGAAGTAAGGTGACCAGGGTAGAGAAGGCCAGGATATCGGACGTGCCCCAGATGCACCAGATTATCAATACCTTTGCGGGTAAGGGTGTGATGCTGCCCCGCCCTTTGAGCGAGCTTTACGAGAACATCCGCGATTACTTCGTGGTGCGCCAGGGGGAGCGGGTGGTGGGCTGCGCTTCGCTGCACGTTAGCTGGGATGACGCCGCGGAAGTGAGGTCGGTGGCGGTTATTGATGAGAGCCAGCATCACGGGGTTGGTTCGGCGCTGGTCGAAGCCTGTCTTAATGAGGCCAGAGAGCTTGGTATCGCCACCGTCTTTTGCCTTACCTACCAGCCGGAGTTTTTCGGGCGTTTTCTCTTCTCTCAGGTGGACAAAATGGAGCTGCCGCGCAAGGTGTGGACCGAGTGCTACCACTGTCCCAAGTTCCCCAACTGCGATGAGGTGGCCATGGTCTGCCGGATGGGGAAGGGGGGTTAGCCTGGACGAAGAAAAAGTGCTCTCCAGCCAGACGGTGTTCGAAGGGCGGGTGGTGAAGCTCAGGGTTGATACCGTTGAGATGCCCGGTGGCCGCCAGAGCACGCGGGAAATCATCGAGCACGGCGAGGTGGTGGCCGTGGTGGTGCTTGACGACCGGGGGCAGGTGGTATTGGTGGAACAGTACCGGGGCGCGGTGGGCAAACCCCTCCTTGAGATACCGGCCGGCGGCATTGAACCCGGCGAGGACGCTGCCGATGCCGTGCGCCGCGAGCTTCGTGAGGAGATTGGCTACCTGCCGCAACGGATAGAGAGGCTGGGCGGTTTCTACGCCGCCCCGGGCTACTGCACCGAATACATGCATCTCTACCTGGCCACCGACCTGGTGCCCAGCCGGCTCTTTGCCGAGGACACCGAGGGTATCAGGCTGGTGCGGGTGTCCCTTGAGCGTGCGGTAGCGCTCGTCCTTTCCGGCGATATTCACGATGGCAAGAGCGTGGCGGGCCTGCTGCTCTACCTGGCGATGAAGGGGTCTGCGCGTTAGCTTATCCCAACCGGCCCGAGAGTTGTCTCCCCCCCAGCAGATGCAGGTGAAGATGGGGAACGGCCTGTCCACCCTCGGGGCCGCAGTTGATGACCACCCGGTAGCCCCTTTCGGCGATGCCCTCCGTTTTGGCGAGCTTATTTGCCACGCTCACCATATGACCGAGCAGGCTCGATTTCGTCTCGGGCATTTGGGCCAGTGCGGCGATGTGTTCCCGGGGGATTACCAGAATGTGGACTGGTGCCTGGGGCTGTATATCGCGGAAAGCGATAAGCTCTTTATCCTGGTAAATGGTTTCGGTTGGTATGGTGCCTCCAGCGATTTTGCAGAAAATGCAGTCCATCAGGCCACCCCTCCGTCCAGTTTTTCAATCACGGCGTCGGCGACTCGGGAAGTGCTCGCCGCCGGGCTTCCGGCAGGCGCTAGGTCGTAAGTCAGGTCTTTGCCCTCGGCGATAACGGCGGCGACGGCTTTCTCCAGCCGGGCAGCGGGCTTGAGCTCCCCCATGTGGCGCAGCATGAGCACGCCTGAGAGCATCATGGCCATGGGGTTCGCCCGGTTCAGGCCGGAGTACTTGGGGGCGCTGCCGTGGCTCGGCTCGAAGACGGCGATTCCGTCGCCGATATTGGCCCCCGGGGCCAGGCCCAGGCCGCCTACCAGGCCGGCGCAGAGGTCGGAGATGATATCCCCGTAGAGGTTGGGGGCCACCAGCACGTCAAACTGGTCCGGTCTTCTCACCAGCTGCATACTTAAGTTATCAACGATGCGGTCATCGAATTCAATATCCGGGAACTGGCGGGCCACATCGCGGGCGGCTTCGAGGAAGATGCCATCGGAGAATTTCATGATGTTGGCCTTGTGCACTGCCGTCACTTTCCTGCGCCCGTTGGTGCGGGCATACTGGAAGGCGAAGTTAACGATGCGGCGGCTGGCCGTCTCGGAAATCATTTTGATGCTGTAACCGGCGTCATCGCGGGCTTTGTCCCCGCGCTCACGCAGGAGCTTGACCAGCTCGGCGGTCTGGGGTCGCCGGCGCTCGAACTCGATGCCGGCGTAGAGGTCTTCGGTGTTTTCCCGGACAATGACGATGTCCACCTTCTGATAGGGAGTGGGCACGCCGGGATAGGTCTTGCAGGGGCGCAGGCAGGCGTAAAGCTCTAACTGCTGGCGCAGGGCCACGTTGACGCTCCTGAAGCCGGTGCCCACCGGAGTCGTCACCGGCCCTTTTAAGGCCACCCGGTTTTTGCGGATGGACTCGATTACGTTTGGGGGCAGAGGGGTGCCCTGAGCTTCGATGGCTGAGGCCCCGGCCTGGACGATGTCCCAGTGGAATTTTACGCCGGTCGCAACCAGCGCCCGCCTCGCGGCTTCGGTGACCTCCGGGCCGATGCCGTCGCCCGGTATCAGAGTTACCTGGTGTGTCATAGGACTTCCCTGGCCTCGGTCTCAAATTTCAGGTCGCCGTGTTTTTGAATATAGGGGATGAGGCCGCCTTCACCCAGTATTTTAAGCATCACCCCGGGAATCGGGTTAAAACTTAGCTCCTGGTGGTTGGTAGTGTCGATAATCAGCCCCTCCTTGAGGTCGATTGCCAGCTCGTCGCCGTCGGCAATCCGGGAGGTGTCGCAAATCAGCACCGGCAGTCCCTGGTTGATGGCGTTGCGGAAGAAAATCCGGGCTACCGAGCGGACTAAAATAGCGCTTACCCCGACCATCTTGATGACCAGGGGGGCGTGCTCCCGGCTTGACCCCTGCCCGAAGTTCTTGCCGGCCACGATGAAGTCCCCCGGATTTACCCGGGAAGCAAAAGTTGGGTCGGCATCTTCCAGGACGTGCTTGGCGAGCTCCGGCAGGTTGCTCCGGAGGTGGGCGAGCCGCCCCGCTACGATAAGGTCGGTTGAGATATCGTCGCCGAATTTGAAAGCTCTGCCTTTCAGCATCACAGCACTTCTCTGGGGTCGGTGATTTCACCTCTGATGGCGGTGGCCGCCGCCGTGGCCGGGCTCGCCAGGTAGATGAAGCCTTCGGGGTTGCCCATGCGACCCTTGAAATTGCGATTGGCGGTGGATAGACAGGTCTCGCCGCGGGCCAGCACCCCCTGGTGGAGTCCCAGGCAGGGCCCGCAGCCCGGGGGCAGGACCGCCCCGCCGGCTTCGATGAATATCTGGATGTAACCGGCTTCGATGGACGCAAGCATGATTTCTCTCGATGCCGGGGCAATGATTAAGCGGGTATGAGGGTGGCGTTTTCGACCCCGCAGCAGGCTCGCCGCGATGGCCAGGTCTTCCAGCCGCCCGTTGGTGCAGGTGCCGATGAAGACCTGCTGGACTCTGGTGCCCTTTAGCTCCCTGGCCAGGGCGGTGTTGTCCACGGTGTGAGGCCGGGAAACGGTCGGCTCAAGGCGGGCGGTATCGATGGTGACGGTGTCCTGATAGGCAGCGTCTTCGTCGGGGTAAAGAGCCCGGTAGTCTTTTTCCCGTCCCCTGGCTTTGAAAAAGGCCTCGGTGGTCTTGTCCGAGGGGAAAAGGCCGACTTTAGCGCCGGCTTCAACCGCCATATTGGCGATGGCGAAGCGTCCGGCAATGGACATGCCGGCGACGGTGTCGCCGCCGAATTCCAGGGCGCGGTAGGAAGCCCCCTCGGCGCCAATGCGGCCGATGAGGTGCAGGATGAGGTCTTTGGCGTAAACGCCGGGGGAAAACTTGCCATGAGCGTTGACCCGGATGCTTTCCGGCACCCGGAACCAGGTCTTACCCAAACCCATGGCGACGGCGACATCGGTTGAGCCCATACCGGTGGCGAAGGCACCCAGGCCGCCGGCGGTCACGGTGTGGGAATCGGCTCCGACGATGACATCGCCCGGCCGTGCCAGAGTTTCGGTTACCAGCTGGTGGCAGACGCCGTCACCGACCTCGGTGATGGCGGCGCCGGTTTTCAGCGCGAACTGGCGCAGGAGCTGATGGTCGTTGGCCAGCTCCGAGTTCGGGCTGGGGGCGGCGTGGTCAAGGAAGAGCACCGTTTTAGATGGGTTGGCCAAGTGCTTGAAACCGGCCGCCTCAAATTGCCGCACGGTAAGCGGCCCGGTGGTGTCCTGGACGAAGACCAGGTCTACCCGGGCGATGACCAGATTGCCGGCGCGGGCATCCGTCCCGGACTTCTCACTCAGTATCTTTTCCGCTAATGTTTTGCTCATGAACCCCCAACCACTTTTTTAGCCTGCGGTGGTCAGCGCCGGAAAACCGGCGCCGCTGCCATTAATCCGGTCCGGCTTTAGACGCCGATTACTGCCAGGAGGTCATTGCGGTTAACGTGGTCACCGGCCTTAAAATAAGTGGCTTTTACCCGGCCGTTAACCGGCGTTGGAATAGAGTTGTCCATTTTCATCGCTTCCAGAATAACCACGGTATCACCCGCTTTCACATTATCGTCAACCTTAACATCATAGCGTATGATGACGCCCGGCATGGGCGCGGTTATTGGCTCATCGCCGGAGGCCAATTCCTGGGGAGTGGCCCCCGCCTGGGCCGATGCCGGATGGGTGGCAGACGGGGTGACGTTTGCCACGCTCACCGGAACCGGGTGACCGTCCACTTCCTCAACGCCAACGCTGTAAATCTCGTTATCGAGGTAGACCTTAAAAGCCCGCACCCCCGGTTTTTTCCCACCGGAAGTAATGTCTTTCAGCTTACCGGCTTTGACCTTGGCGATTAATTCATCTTCGCGCTTGATATCTTCAAGAGTTTTCAGCTTCTCGGTGGTGGGTGGCGGCGGCGCCTGGCCGTACTTGGCTTTCAGGAAAGCGAGCCCGGTGGTGGGGTAGAGAGCGTAGGTAAGCACATCACCGACGTCCCGGGCAAGGTCCCGGGTCGCCTCCCAGGCTTTTTCCATTTCCGGCTCGATAACGTCGGCGGCGCGGCTGGTGATGGTCGTTTCCCCACGCTCGTAACCCTTGAGCACTATTTTCTGCACTTCGGGGTCAACCGGCACCGGCGGCTTGCCGTAGAGGCCGTACACGTAGTCCTTGACCTGGGATGAAATCATCTTGTAGCGGCCAAAGAGAACGTTCTGGACGGCCTGGATGCCAACAATCTGGCTGGTGGGGGTGACCAGCGGGGGATAGCCCAGTTCCTTTCTGACCCGCGGCAGTTCCTCGTAGACCTCATTGATACGGTCGAGCGCGCCGGCCTCCCGCAGTTGCGATACCAGGTTGCTTATCATACCTCCGGGAACCTGGTGTATCAGGACGCCGGTGTCGATGACCGCCATCCTGGTGGTGTCCATAAAGTCGCGGTATTTGGGGGCGATTTTCTCCAGGTACTCCCCCAGCTTGAAGAGGTGATTTAAGTCGAGGCCGGTATCCCTGGGAGTCCCCTTTAGCGCCACCACCAGGGGTTCTACCGCCGGGTGCGACGAGCGCAGCGCAAAGGGCGCCAGCGCGGTATCAACGATGTCCACGCCGGCCTCAATCGCTTTGAGCAAAGTCATCGAGCCCATGCCGCTGGTGTAATGGGAATGGAGATTAATCGGCACCTTGATGACCTTTTTCAGGGCTTTAATCAGGGCGTAGGCGTCGTCGGGTGCCATCAGGCCTGCCATATCCTTGATGCAGATGCTGTCGGCCCCCATTTTCTGAAAAATCAAAGCCTTGTTAACATAATAGTCAAGGTTGTAGATCGGCCCGCCCAGCCTGGATTCTGTCAGCGAGTAGCTGATGGCGAGCTGGGCGTGCTTGCCGCATTCCTTGATGGCTTTTAAGCAGGTCTCGAAGTTTCTTTCATCATTAACGGCATCGAATACCCGGAAGATGTCGATGCCGACCTCCGCCGCGTGATAGACGAAAGCGGTGACCACGTCATCGGCGTAGTTACGGTAGCCGACCAGGTTCTGGCCGCGGAGCAGCATCTGGAGAGGGGTGTCCGGCATCAGCTTTTTCAGGATGCGCGGTCTGTCCCAGGGGTCTTCGTTGAGGAACCTGGTGGGCACGTCGAAGGTGGCGCCGCCCCAGACTTCCATCGAGTAGAAGCCGGCCCGGTTCATTTCCGGGGCGACGGGTTCCATGTCGGAGGTGCGCATGCGGGTGGCAAAGAGCGATTGGTGGCCGTCACGGAGTGTCAGGTCACAGATTTTTAACGGATTTTTCATCATTGGGTTAATTCCCCTTGCGGCCTGAAAAGATACCATTAAGCTTGTGCCAGAGACTGGTTTTCGGTCGGGCCGGGGTTGGTGCCGGTTGCGGTGTGGTGGTCTGGTTCATTTGGAAGTAGCCGCTGATAGCCCCCGTTACCACCGCCATTAGTTTTCGGTTGTCCAAATCAGCCAGTCTCGTTAGACGGGGTAATAAGAGAAATGATATCACAATGAGAATGCGGTCATCAAGTTGGGGCATACTCCGGTAGTGTATCAATTTGAAATGGGGGGCTTTCCCCTTGTTTTTAATCCAGTCCACTTGGTATACTATTGCTAATCTTGCTAATCTAATTGATAGCATTGGCTGAATGGCTGAACAGGACGAAATCCAGCTTATCAAGGGCGAAATGGCCACAGTGACACGTAATGAGTTTCTTCGCCGGCTCCGTGCGAACTCAAAAAGCATAAAGCTAGGGTCAGACAAATATGGATTATGATGATAATGTTCTAAACATAGACGCTCTTGATGGAATCAAGCAGCTGCCAAACGATAGCATAGATTTGGTGATTGCCGACCCGCCATATAATTTGGGTAAAGACTACGGCAATGATTCCGATAAAAAGCAGACTGCCGAGTTTCTTAAGTGGACGGAGACTTGGTTATCGTTAGTAGTGCCTAAGATAAAACAGACTGGCAGCCTATACATATTTGCGACATGGCGTTACAGTCCTGAGATATTTGTATTTCTCAAATCTCAAATGACTATGATGAACGAAATCATTTGGGACAGACGAGTTCCGAGTATGGGGGGTAGCACTCGCAGATATAGCTCCGTTCATGATACGGTTGGATTCTTTGTTAAATCAAAAGACTATTATTTTGATGTAGATGCCGTCCGCATTCCTTACGATGCCGAGACGAAGAAAGCGCGGCGTAGGTCAATCTTCGTCGGTAAAAAGTGGCTTGAAGTTGGCTACAATCCCAAAGATGTATGGGCGGTATCCCGCCTTCATAGGATACACTCAGAGCGAGAAGAACATCCGACACAAAAGCCCTTAGAGATTATTGAGCGCATGGTCAAGGCAAGCTGTCCGGTGAACGGAGTTGTTCTAGACCCATTCGCTGGTTCGGGCACGACCGTGGCCGCTTGTATGCTCAATAACCGCCGTTATGTAGCTTTTGAACTGAATACGGATTACTACAGGATTATTCTAGATAGGATTGATCGAATTAGGCTTGGGCGATATGAAGTAACCCCGCTTGCTAAACGAAATGGCAACCACAAGGATGATAGAGCCATTTCTGATACTAAACAAGTAGCTTTCGACTCGCTCCAAACACATTAGGCGCAAATATCCTCGAATATCCAAATCCGAGCATTTAGTCCAGCCGCCCGTTTTAACAGGGAGGCGGTTTCCGGGTTTGCTACTGCCGTCTCCGAAATGGTAAACTGGGCTGCCGAAATCAATACGGGAGCTTGCCCATGCATCGTGTGGAAATAAGCTTGAAAAGGCACCTGCCGGATGCCAGAGGTATGGCTCTAGCCAGGGACATTGCTGACCTTGGCATCAGCACCGTTCACGGTGTGCGGGTATTAGATATCTACCGCTTCGATGGTAAACTGCGGCCCGATGAGCTGGAGTTAATCTGCCGCAAGCTGCTCAGCGACACGGTGACCCAGGAATACCGCTACGACCCGCCTACCAAAGACAAAGCCGGGGCGCCTGATGGCTTTGCCGTTGAGGTGGCCTATAATCCCGGCGTGGTTGACCCGGTGGAAGCCACCATCATGAAATCCCTCCTCGACCTGGGAATAAGCGCCGTCCGTCAGGTGAGGACCGCCAGACGCTACCTTCTGCAGGGGAACCCGAGCCAATCTGAGATTACCGAAATCAGCGCTAAGCTGCTGGTGAACCCGATTATCCAGCACGTGGTGAAAGCCGGAGACGGGTCAATTCCCCAGAGTCCGGAGTATCACTTCAAGCTGGAGACGGTTGATTTATCGCGGGACAATGACTTGCTGGCCAAGCGCTTCGGTTTCAGCCGGGAAGAATTTGAGGCAATTAGGGCCCATTTTAGCCGTCTGGGGCGTAAGCCCACTGATGCCGAGATGGAAACGCTGGCACAGACCTGGTCGGAGCACTGCGTGCACAAGACCTTCCGGGGCAAAATCCATCTCGGTGACACCACCATTGATAACCTCCTAAAGAGCACTATCGTGAAGGTGACCCGCGAGCTGGACAAGCCCTGGTGTCTCTCGGTATTCGAGGACAATGCCGGGGTAATCGATTTCGATGGCACCTGGGCGCTATGTTTCAAGGTGGAGACCCACAACCACCCCTCGGCGGTGGAGCCTTACGGCGGTGCCGCCACCGGCATCGGCGGTGTCATCCGCGACATACTGGGCACCGGTCTTGCTGCCCGGCCCATATTAAACACCGACGTCTTCTGTTTCGCCGAGCCGGACCTGCCCTACCAGAAGCTGCCCCGGGGAGTCCTCCACCCCCGGCGCATCCTGAAAGGAGTACGGGCGGGCGTGGCCGACTACGGTAACCGTCTTGGAATTCCCACCTTAAACGGCGCTATCCTCTTTGACCGGCGCTACCTGGCCAACCCTCTGGTATACTGCGGCACCGTAGGTATAATGCCGGTGAAAGCCTCCCGGCCGGGCAGACAGCAGTCCGGCGACCTGGTGGTCCTGGTCGGCGGCCGCACCGGGCGTGACGGGATACACGGCGTGACCTTTGCCTCGGAGCAGCTCACCGACCAGTCGAGCACTCTTTCCTATAGCTCGGTGCAGATTGGCAATCCCATCGTGGAAAAGAAGATGATTGACGTCCTTATGCAGGCGAGCGAGCGGGGGCTTTTCCGCCGCATCACCGACTGCGGGGGCGGCGGTCTCTCCTCGGCGGTTGGTGAGATGGGCGAAGCCACCGGTGTCGTGGTCTATCTGGACCGGGTGCCCTTAAAATATGCCGGTCTGACCTATGCCGAAATCTGGGTTTCCGAATCACAGGAGCGCATGTTGCTGGCGGTGCTGCCGGAGTATGGACAGCAGCTGATTGACCTCTTTGCCGGTGAGGGGGTTGAGGCCACGGTTATTGGTCGTTTTACCGATGACCGAATGCTCCGTCTTTACTACCAGGACAATCTGGTGGCTGATCTGAACATGGCTTTCTTACACGAGGGTCGTCCCCCGTTTGAGGCCCGGGCGAGCTGGCAGCCGGTGGCCCATCCCGAGCCGGGTGAGAATAGCTTCGCGCCGCCGGACGAAGCCCTGCTCAAAGTGCTGGGTTCCTGGAACGTCTGCAGCAAGGAGTGGGTCATCCGCCAGTACGACCACGAGGTGCAGGGGGCCAGTGTCTTAAAGCCCCTGGTGGGCCGGGAGAACGACGGCCCCGGTGACGCCGCCATTATCCGGCCGTTACTGGACTCGAACAAGGGCGTGATTATCGCTAACGGCATCAACCCAAAGTTCGGCGACATCGACCCTTACTGGATGGCGGCTTCGGTAATTGACGAGGCGCTGCGTCAGGTTATCGCCGTCGGCGGCAGCCTGGAACGCGTGGCACTGCTGGACAATTTCTGCTGGGGCGATACCCGCCGGCCCGAGACGCTGGGGGCGCTGGTAAGAGCCTGCCAAGCCTGCTACGACATTGCCAGGGTCTTCGGAACGCCCTTCATCTCGGGTAAAGACTCTTTGAACAACGAGTTCGAGTATGAAGGCCGGCGGATTATCATCCCCCATACCCTGCTGATATCCGCCATCGGCATTATCGAGGACGCTGGCCGCGCCGTTTCTATGGACTTCAAGGACGCCGGCGACCTGGTCTATCTGGTGGGTGTTACCCGGCCGGAGCTGGGCGGCTCGGAGTATTTCCGCGCTTACGGCTATACCGGCAACCGCGTGCCCGTGGTTAATCCGGAAGTGGCGAAGATAACCATGGATAACTTAAGCCGGGCAACCGCCGGTGGCATGGTCAGGGCCTGCCACGACCTGAGTGATGGCGGTCTGGGGGTGGCCCTTGCGGAGATGGCTTTAGCCGGTGGTCTCGGTGCTGAAGTCCGCCTGGCAAAGGTGCCGCTTGCGGAAAAAATCGAGCGTGATGATTTTATCCTGTTTTCGGAGTCGAACTCCCGTTTCCTGGTCGAAGTGGCGCCGGGAGACCGTAAGGCTTTCGAGAAGACGCTTAGAGGGGCCGCTATCGCCTTGATTGGAGAGGTTACCGGTTCTGGAGTGCTCAATGTTTACGGTTTGAACGGCAAGGGGCTTATCAGTAAGCCGGTCGGAGAACTGAAAGAGGCCTGGCAGCGGCCTATGAACTGGTAGGAGATGAATGGGTAAGCCAAAGGCACTGATACTGCGGGGGCCGGGCACCAACTGTGACCGCGAGACCGCTTTCGCCTTCGAGCAGGCCGGGGCCGCCACCGCTCTGGTGCACATTAACCGCCTCATCAGCGGCGAGGAGCGTCTCGGTGATTATCAGATTATGGTCATTCCCGGCGGCTTTACCTACGGTGATGATATCGCCGCGGGCAAGGTGCTGGCCAATGAGCTAATGCTCCGCGTTGGCGAGCAGGTACGGCGCTTCGTCAGCGAAGGGCGGCTGGTGCTCGGTATCTGTAACGGTTTCCAGGTGATGGTTAAAGCCGGTATCCTGCCCGGCCCGGGTGGCAGTGATGTGCCCCGGATAACCCTGACCAGCAATGATTCCAACCGCTTCGAGTGCCGCTGGGTGCATTTGGGCGTCGAACAGGCTAGCCCCTGTGTTTTCACCCGGGGTATCCAGAGAATGTACCTGCCGGTGGCCCATGCCGAGGGCAAACTGGTGGCCAGCCCCGAAGCTCTGCCCGAGCTTTTCGTCGTGCTCCGCTATACCAGCCCGGATGGTAAGTCCGGGGCGGGTTATCCCCACAACCCCAACGGCTCGGTGGCCGATATTGCCGGCATCTGCGACGCTTCCGGGCGCGTCTTCGCCCTGATGCCGCACCCCGAGCGCTACCTGCGGCGCACGCAGCACCCGCGCTGGACGAGGGGTGAGGGCGGCGAGCCGGGGGACGGCTTCAAAATCTTCGCTAACGCCGTCGCCTTTTTTAAGGGCGGCTAGCGGGTTTACCTTTAACGATATCCAGAAAGTAGCGGTGGAACCTGGGGTCGTCGGCCAGTTCCGGGTGGAAAGCGGTGACCACCATCTTACCCTGCCGGGCGGCCACGATGGTGCCGTTGGCCAGTCTGGCCAGCACCTCGACCCGGGGGGCGACCTTTTCGATAATCGGGGCACGGATAAAGACCGCTTTGAAAGGCGTCTTACCCAGTACCGGCACATCAATTTCCGTCTCGAAGCTGTCCACCTGGCGGCCGAAGGCGTTGCGCGCTACGGTCATATCCATAAGGCTGAGCGTCTCGAAATTATTGGTGGTGAGGTTTTTGGCCATGACTATTAGCCCGGCGCAGGTGCCCAGCACCGGCAGGCCGCTACGGGCCAGTTCCCTGAGCGGTTCAACCAGGCGGTAGTGCTGCATCAGCTTGACGATGGCGGTGCTCTCACCGCCGGGGATGACCAGGCCGCTGATATCCCCCATCTGTTCCGGCAGGCGCACCTCGACGGCGTGAGCCCCCAGCCGTCCAAGCACCTCGATATGCTCCCGGAAAGCCCCCTGCAGCGCTAAAACTCCGATTTTCATAGGCTTATTCTTCTAATGGGTACGCAGGTATTTTATCAGAAATTGGCACGCCGGTCGAATGGCGCTTGCGGCATTTGGATGGGATGGTTGGTTACCGGACGGTGATGTGTTATATTGGGGGTAGCCGCCGCACGTCTTAGGGAGGCAACTATGCAGCCTACCGAAATCGTAAAACTGTTGAACCAGGACCTGGAGGACGAACACGCTGCCATCATACAATACTTGATTCACGCTTATGCGATGGGTGAGGGTGAGGTTGCCTGTGAAATTGAGGCCATTTCCCGCGACGAGATGCGCCACCTTGACTGGCTGGCCGAGACCATCATCGGGCTGGGCGGCACACCCGGTCTGGGAAGAGGCAAGCAGCTTCCCGGCGGTAAGACCGTTCCCGACTGGATGAAAAACGATGTCCGGCTGGAAGAGGGTGCCGCAAAACAGTACCGGGAACACATCGCTATCATTGATGACTCTAAAATCAAGCGGCTGTTACAGCGCATTCTCTCCGATGAGATTGCCCATCACGGGAAGTTCGCGCACTTCATCGGCAAGTCGGCGAAAGAGGGGCTGGTTGATATCAGAGGTGAGCGCCGGGATGAGACGGGCCGGGTGCTTAACTGGGGCATTGAGCATGAGTACACCGTTATCCTCCAGTACCTCTGGCACGGCTATCTCGCTAAAAATGCCAGAATGAAAGAGCGGATGGAAGACCAGGCAATCAACGAGATGCAGCACCTGGGCTGGCTGGCCGAGGAGCTGGCCAGCGGCGGCGGCAGCCCCATATTAGAGCATACTGAGGTGAACCGACCGGCCGGGAAGCGGGATATGCTTGCCGCCGACATCAAGATTGAAAAGGAAGTGGCCGCTGAGTATGACCGGGCTGCCCGGGCGATGGCTGACCCGGATATCAAGCGGCTGCTGGAGCGCATCCGGGACAATGAGCGATACCACGTTGAGGTCTTCAAGGACCTCCTTGAAGAAACCGGGAAATAGCGGCACCAAGTTGACCGGCCAGAAAAGTTGACATAATATTATTTGAAAGCCTGGAGGCGATGTGATGAAAGATGAGTTGGCCGAGCTTTTTGATATCGCCATTTACCGGGAAATCGCCTCCCAGGCCCTTTACCACGTGGCGCAGGCTAAGACCGAAGACCCGGGGGCTAAGGCCCGGCTCAAGGAGCTGGAAGAGGCGGAGCGTCAGCACGAGCGGCGGCTCAAGGAGTTCAAAGAGAAGGGGCTTCGGGGAATGTCCGTGCACCGGGAAGATGTGGTTGACTTAAAAATGAGCCAGTACCTGCACGCCCCGTTGACACTGGAAGGTGCCGGGCTGCAGGATACTCTTGCTTTCGCCATTAACCACGAGCGGCAGGCGGTTGATTTCTACACCGGCATGATGGCCATCCTTCAAAGCCCGGAGGCGCGCGACCTCTGCAAGACCCTCATCCAGGGCGAGCTTGGCCATAAGGCAAAACTGGAGCTTATCTACGACGGCCTGTTTTATAAGGAAGATTAAAAGCGCGGGAAGGGGTATAGCTTATGGCAGACCTATCCTTGCCCTTCGAGAGCCGGTACGTACCGGTAAAACGCTACTTCGATATTTACCGGCGTTCCATCGAGGATAATGAACAGTTCTGGGCGGAGCAGGCGCGCGAACTGGACTGGTTTCACACCTGGCACAAGGTGCTGGACTGGCAGCCCCCCTACGCTCACTGGTTTGTCGGCGGCAAGCTAAACGCCTGTCATATCTGCGTTGACCGGCACGTGAAGAGCTGGCGGCGCAGCAAGGTGGCGATTTACTGGGAGGGTGAGCCGGGTGATGTGCGGGTGCTGAGCTACTCGACCCTTTACACCGAGGTTAACCGCTTCGCCTCGGTGCTGCGCAAGTGCGGCGTGAAAAAGGGCGACCGGGTGGCCCTCTACCTTCCCATGATTCCCGAGCTTCCCATTTTCATGCTGGCCTGCGCCCGTATCGGGGCTATCCACACCGTGGTCTTCTCCGGCTTCAGCGCCCAGGCGCTGGCGGACCGGGTGGCCGATGTTGGGGCCAAGGTGCTGGTGACCGCCGATGGCGGCTACCGCCGGGGCAAGGTGGTGCCCTTGAAAGATATCAGCGATGAGGCGGTGGCCATGTGTCCCTCGGTTAAGAAAGTTATCGTGGTAAAGCGCACGGGTGCCAAAGTCGCGATGGGTGCCCGTGACGCCTGGCTGGAAGACCTGCTTAAGAAAGCGGATGCCTACGTGGCGCCGGTCCCCGTGGAATCCAATCATCCCCTCTATATCCTTTACACCTCGGGCACTACCGGCAAGCCCAAGGGTATCGTGCACGGTACCGGCGGCTACATGGTCTATAACTACGCCACCTATAAATGGGCTTTTAGCCTGAAGGAGGAGTCGGTCTACTGGTGCAGCGCCGACGTTGGCTGGGTGACCGGGCACAGTTCCATCGTCTATGCGCCGCTGGCGCATGGTGCGGCGATTGTCCTCTACGAAGGTGCCCCGGACTACCCTGCGGTTGACCGCTGGTGGGAGATTATCGAGCGCTACGGGGTCACCGTGTTCTACACTTCGCCGACTGCTATCCGGATGTTCATGGGGCACGGCGAAGAGTGGCTTAAAAAGCACGATTTAAGCAGCCTGGAGCTTTTGGGCAGCGTTGGCGAGGTTATCAATCCCGAGGCCTGGCTCTGGTTTTACCGCCATGTCGGTGGGGAAAGGTGTCCCATCGTTGACACCTGGTGGCAGACGGAAACGGGTGGCATAACCATCTCGCCGGCACCAGGTATCGAGTGTGTTCCCTTAAAACCCGGTTCGGCCACTTACCCTTTGCCCGGTATCGAGGCCGAGGTCGTTAACGAAAAAGGCGAGCCGGTATCGCCGGAGGAGAGGGGGATGCTGGTCATCAAGCGGCCCTGGCCCGGCATGCTGCTGGGAGTCTACGGTAACCCCGAGCGCTATCAGGCTACCTACTGGTCGCGATTCCCGGGCAACTTCTACACCGGAGATTACGCCGTAAAAGACCGGGAAGGCTATTTCTGGATTTTGGGCCGGGCTGATGAAGTCCTCAAGGTGGCAGGCCATCGCATCGGCACCGCCGAGCTGGAAGATGCCGCCGTCTCTCACCCTCAGGTGGTGGAGGCAGTCGCGGTTGCCAAGGCGCACCCGGTCAAGGGTGAGGCCGTCGTGCTTTTCGCCCGCCTCCGGGACGGGGCAGTACCCTCCGAAGATTTGAAAAAGTCGCTGTCGGCACATATGCGGAGCGCCATCGGGCCGATTGCCGTGCCCGACGAGGTTTATTTCGTGACCAAGCTGCCAAAGACCCGTAGCGGCAAGCTGATGCGGCGGGTGGTTAAGGCGGTTGCCAACAACACCCCCGTCGGCGACCTCACCACCCTGGAAGACGAGACCTCGGTGGCGGAGGTCATCAGGAGCTACCAGGAGCTTAAAGAGGCCACTGCCAGGCCGGGGCCGGCGTAAAACTTATGCTGGTTGCCGCAACCGTAAGCGATGGCGGCACATTGATATTGTTTCAGATGGCATTTCCCGTGGCGACTGCCACACGCTTGTGGCAGGGTCTTTTTTACTTGACAAGCAAGTTCAGGGAAAGTAGCATGACCAACGGGTAGTAGGCCCTATAACTACCTTCATCACGAGGACTGGTTGGGCAACCCCGAAGATTTGCTCGCTATGGGAGATAATTAGCGCTACCGGAGCGGCTATCAAAACGGATGGAGGTAGTGAAGACACGATGGCTTGAAGGCAAAATTTAACGATGATTTGTAAGAGGCTAATCAGGGCGCCGGAATTTAAGGCGGAAGATAAAATGGGGGAAAGAGAATATGGGCAATGATTCATCCAAACCGGTAATCGTGATTACCACCTTTGGCACCAGTTTGACCGGGGGACTGAAAGACCTGGAGAATGTTGACCGGCTGGTCACCGCGCGCTACCCCGGCTATGACGTGCGCTGGGTGTTCGGCGGCATCTCCGTCCGCCAAACTCTGATAAACTCCGGGAGAAAAACAATCTTCAAGCGTAAAGTTCCCGTTAAGAGCCTGGTAGAGCTTTACGCCGACCTGAAAAAAGAGGGCAAGCGTAATATCGCCGTTCAGTACCTCTTCCTTTTGCCCGGTTCAAAAGGCACTGACCCTCACATGGCGGCTGGCGACACCAGTGGCTTAAACGTGGAATTCGGCTACCCTCTGCTGGCGCCGCCGGATAATATCGCCCGGCTCGCCGATGCCCTGGCCCCCCACTTCGGAGGTAAGGACACGGTGACCCTTATCTGCGCCCACGGCAACGGAGAAGTGCCCACCCTCAATGTACCTTTCCTCCAGATGGACAGCTACGTGCGAAAACACTATAAGAACGTTTTCCTGGCCACCGTGGTGGGTCCGCCGGGCACGGAAACCGCCTTTGCCGACATCCGAAAGACAGGTTTACGAAAGGTTAAATTTTTCCCGCTTCTCTTTGTGGCCGGGGACCGTCTGACCCAGGCCGTCATGAGCGACGACCCGAAATCTTTTAAGAGCCAACTGGGGCTTGAGGCTACTACCGAGGCTGGCCTGGGCAGTAATCCGGAGGTCATGAAAATCTGGATGGAAAGCATCGACTGGACATTGGCCAGGTTCTCGTAGCCGGAATTTCACCCTACCGAATTTTTTACTACTTTTATTACGGCGCTATGGGGTAGAGATAGGGCTGGTAACGAGCATCAGCACCAGTATCGTTCCCAGAAGCGTTATGATTACCAGGCCGATTAAAGGAACCCGCCTGGTATTGACACCGGCGCCACTGCGGATTACCGGGATACGATAGACCTGGAAAATCACATAAAAATAAACGACCCAGATGGTCATTGCGGTAAGCAGGATTGGCGCCAGCCAGAAAAGCGTCCCTGATGGTAGCCGGAAGACCGCTGGCGGGGCGCTGCCTTCCTCGCCCAGCTTGAGCCGTTCCGGGCCGATAAACCTCGATTCCCCGAGGGCGGGAACTTTAATGCCTACCTCAGTCTCGTAAAAAGCCCGGTCAGTCTCAGGGAGCTTGACGGTTGCTTTAGCTTCGGCGGTCCCGGAAGAGGCCTGTACCGCCATATCGCCGATGTGCCGGGGAGAGTAATCGAGAGCCGCAATTCCCTCACGGTTGGTCGTTGCTTCCCCGATTTCCATCGGTCCACTGGCGAAGAAGTCTTCCAGGATATAGAATTTGACCACCGCCCCCTCGACCGGCTTGCCCTGGTTATCCCGGAGGGTAGCGTTCAGAGTGAGAGGTTGTCCCGCTCCGGCCTGGGACGGGGCTACGAGTTGCAGGGTAGTCCCGGCGGCCTCAGTTGGGGCCGGTAAGCCCACCGGCGCCGCCGCTTTTCCCAGCGACCACAGGTAGGTCAGCACCTGCCACCGCTTTTCCTCGGAGAGGGAAGACTTATAGGGAGGCATACCCCGGGTAATTAAACCCTCGCTTAACCGCCAGAGAAAATAATCGGGCTCCTGCGCCATCTTCTCGTGCAAAGCGACGGAGCTAAAGTCGGCGCCGGCAACGCCGGCACCGCCGGTGCCGTGGCAGCCCAGGCAGGAGCGCTGGTAGATATCCTTGCCCGCTTTTTGAGCTGAAACGTCGTCCCAGGGGAACGGATTCTTCTGGCCGGCATAAGGGGACGGCACTTCATTGTCCTGGGCTAAAACGCCAGCCGCCAGGACTGCCATCAAAATGGCGGCGGCCATAACCGCAAGAAGCCGGCGTATCTTCATCTGAGGCTCCTCACCCTTTCCCTGGACTTGGCCTGGGGCAGCGCCTCTTCATCATCTTCAGCCTCTTCGGCAACCTCCCATATCGAAATGAGCGGCAGAACTTTGGCTAAAATCGCGAAGATAAGTATGAATCCCGCAAAGGCCCCGGCGGTAATTGACCATTCCACCCAGGTCGGGCGGTAGGTCCCGAACTCGTAGGGCATCAGGGGTACTTCCAGCGTGGGAATTATGATGATGAACCGTTTAATCCACATACCGATATTCACCAGCACGCTGGCGACTACCAGCCTGGGAATAGTTGGCCATTTGCGGAAGACGATGAGAAAAGCCGGGAGCAACATCCCGCTCACCACGAAGGTCCAGAACCAGGGGCCATTCGGCCCGAAAAGGAGATTTTCCAAAAGGTGTTTTTCTTCCACTTGCAGCTTGTAGCCCACGGTCAGGTACTCGCTGATGGTCAGGTAAAAATAGAGGATAAGGGCAGTTAAGAGCAGGTAGCTCAGGTTACGGAAGTGCTTCTCCGTGATGTACTCCTCGAAGTGGAAGAACTTGCGGAAGATAGCCATGACGATGATAATCGAAGCGATGCCGGAAAAAATCGCCCCGATAACAAAGTAAATACCGAAGATGGTGCTGTCCCAGCCCGGCCGCATCAGCATGGAGAAGACAAATGCCACCACCGTGTGGACTGATATGGCAATCGGGATAATCAAGATTGCCTGAATGCCGATTGCCCGCTCCAGTCGCTTGCGCTGCTGGGGGGTGTTATGCCAGCCGACCGCAAGCATAGTGTAGGCCGTCCGCTTGATTGATGATGCCCCCCGGCTGAGCCGGTCCCGCATCAGGGCGAAATCGGGGATAAGCGGCAGGTAGAGATAAATAAGACTGCCGGTGAGGTAGGACGTGATTGAAACGATGTCCCAGAGCAGCGGTGATTGAAAGCGTCCGAAAACAACGATGTGCCAGACCCGGTCGGGGCGTCCCAGGTCGATAATGGGCATCAAGGCGCCTACGGATATTGCGACCACCGTAATCATTTCGGCCATGCGTGTCACCGGCGTGCGCCAGCTGGCGTGAGTGACGCGCAGGATTGCCGAGATAAGCGTCCCGGCGTGGCTGATGCCAATGAAAAAGACGAAGTTTACCAGATAAAGTCCCCATAAGACTTGATCGCGCATACCGGTTGATACCAGGCCGAAGCGGAGCTGCACGATAAATGCGTAAAGGCCCCAGAGCACTATCGCCAGAAGGGACAGGATAAAGATATAGTAATTCCGGCTTGAGCCGGCGAGCGGCTTGAGAACCGTGCGCTCAAGACGTTCAACGTAACTTTCGGTGCCGCCAAACCTCATTTAGCTGACTCCCCCCATGGCCACATACCGGGATGGTAATCATAGCCGTCACCTCCGTAGCCCCACACCGGTTTTTGGAACTGGCGCGGGTCATCAGCTTTTCTATTGAAATTCTCGCCGTGGCCGGGCAGGTACCATACCCGGGGCTGGGTGCCCAGCTCGTCCTTGTAGCGGTAGGCATTGTTGCTATCAAGGAACTTGGAAAGTTGCACCACCCCCACGCCGTTTGAGGCGACGTCCTCATTAAGGTCGCCCATATACAGGGCTTTCATCGGGCAGCCGGCTACGCAGTAGGGCAGCTTGCCGTCATGCAGCATGTGAGCGCAGAACATGCACTTGATAACCGTCCCCCTCACTGCCGGGACCGGATAAAGGGGTGAATATTCGGCAAAGGCGGCCTCGGGGGGCAGGTCCGGTTCACCCCAGTTGAAGAAGCGCCGGTGATATGGGCAGGCCCCCATGCACATGCGGCAGCCGATGCAGCGCCGGTGGTCAATGAGGACAACGCCATTGTCATCACGGTAAGTGGCGGCCACCGGGCAGACGTTGACGCAGGGAGGGTTCTCACACTGAAAGCAAGGGGTGGGCATAAAGTAGTTGCCGCCACCGGGTAGGCCCGCTTCGTAGACCTGAATCCACTGCTGCCCCTTGGGCACGAAATGCCCGGCGATGCAGGCCTGGGTGCACTGGGGGGGCGAGTCGATGGTGACGCAGCCTTCGCATTTCTTTAAGTCAATCACCATGCACCAGGCGCGAATCCTTGGCCTGGTAGTCCCTTTGATGGCGGGCTGGTCCGATGCTTGTGCCTGGTTAAACAGTTTCGGCAATGCGTATGATGAGGCCGCAATCAGTCCCAGTGTGCCGCCCACTCCCATGATGAAGTCGCGTCTCGTTAAACTCTTACTTTCTTTACGCTGCACTTAATAATCCTTTTGCTGGAAACCGGGTTTTAACCGGTGCCCGCTCCAGACTCAAGGCGCATAAACGGCGATATTCCGGCTACTTCGGGTTGTTGCCGCGTGACAGGGCGGAGAGGATATCGACGGTCAGCGGTATGATGGTGCTGTTCCTTTCGCCGGACATCTCCACCAGGGTCTGCAGGTACCGGAGCTGTAATGCCGCTGGCTCTTTCTGGATAATCGCCGCCGCCTCAGCCAGAGTGTCCGCCGATTGCCGCTCACCCTGAGCGTGAATTATCTTGGCCCGCTTTTCCCGCTCCGCCTCAGCCTGCCGGGCCATCGCCCGCTGCATATTCTCGGGCAGGAGAACGTCTTTGACCTCCACCAGGGTAGCCCTGAGACCCCAGGGCTCCTCGCTCTGCTCGTCAATAATCTGGCGTAACCTCAGGTTTATCTGGTCGCGGTGGGCCAGCAGCTCGTCCAGTTCCGACTGGCCGAGAACGCTCCGGAGGGTGGTTAGCGCCAGTTGAATAATCGCCTCGCGGTACTGTTCAACATTAATCACGGCTTTTGTCGGGTCGATTACCTGGAAATAGACCACGGCATCCACCTTCACCGTCACGTTGTCCCGGGTGATGACTTCCTGGGGTTCCAGCACGGTGGTCACGATGCGGAGGCTGACCCTGGTCATGTGGTCAATAACGGGGATAATCAAATTGAAGCCGGGGTTTCTCACTCTGGCAAGCTTTCCGAAACGGAGCACCACGCCGCGTTCGTACTGTTTTACAATCCTCACGCTAGCTGTCAGCAATCCTAATGCCACCACGACCATAAGAAAATAAAGCCAGGGATTCATCAGTTAGCCTCCTTTTTCACGACTGCGGTCACCTTAGCTACTTGAAATGGGCACCTTTTACCGGCACTTTAGAACCCCGCCGGTATCACCTTCCGAATCACATAAATCGGCGGGGACGCTTCTGTTAATCGGCCTTTTAATCATCACGGTCTTATAATTTCCGTACCGTTGGCATCCGGCTATCCCTTCACTTCGGTCGTGAAAGCACGTTCGCTCACCAGCACCCGGATGGTCTCCTGGAGTCTTGAATTTATGACCCTGATAAGCCCGCTCAGTATTTCATAACCAAGATGGGTGTCTTCTCGCATCAGCGACCGGAGCTTGGCGCTATTGATAGCCAGGGCCCTGATATTTTGCAGGCATACCGCCGTCAGGATATAGGCGCCCGGCTCAATAAAAGCCGACCAGCCCAGCATTTCGTTTTTGTTAATAACATCGACCGTTACCTTTCTCGGTGTCGGCGGCGGTGTGGCCGGCATTTCTATTTGCAGGGCCACCCTGCCCTCTTCAATCACCAGGAGCTCTTCTGCCCTGGCCTGCTCTTTGAAGATGGTAGCCCCCGCTTCGTATTGACGCTCCACAGTAAAACCGGCTATTTTCTCCAGCTCGGCGCTGCCCAGCGTAGAGAAGACAAGGCACTGTTTAAGGGTGTTTTTAGCCGTCATCTTTCCCTCTCTAGAGCGTTTTATTTATGGTGCCGCGGCCCGGATGCCGAAACAACCCATCCCAGAGCCTGATTACCACTTTGGCGGCAGCGCCGCCAATCAACATGGCGGCACCCGTAAGGACAATGAATGAACCAGGCACTGCCAGGAACAGGGTTACGATGAGTATCAACCCGAGTAAAATAGCGAGCGCGCCCGCCATCATCGCCTTGTCGCTTATGCCGGTGATTTTGCTTTTCAGAGTCCGGTTGGGACTTATTTGGACACTGGCAAAAACGAGGGAATCCGGGGTCTTGGCCTCGCTGGTTAGCTCCTGAAGCGTAAAAGGGGTGCTGGTACCGCCGGTTTCCCGGGAGAAGAGCGGCACGAAATCAGCGCTCATAATACCTTCCCGGGGTATGGTGTCGGTATTGAGCAAGACCACGTGCGTATTGGGGATTTCCCGCGTAGCCGCCTGGGCGGCGTCCAGACCGCCGATTTGGGTAAGCGGGACCGTGTCCAGGACCATCGTGTGAGGGAGGTGGCTATCGATAATGACCACATCGGGGCGCAGGCTTCTGGCCAGAGCTAACGTGCCCGGGGCATTTTCGGCCTGCCCGATAACGACGGCGCCCGGCTCATCCTCGACCATTGCCCTGAGGAAACGCCTGCCTTTGGGATGCCCTGAGGCGAGAATCACCCGTACGTTCGGTTTTCCCATGATTCATCTCCTCACCTGGAGTAACCCTGTCCTTAGCTGAGGTTAACATACCGGGTGAGGCGATGATATCGTGGCGGGGATGAATTTAGGTACACATGTGGCAGTATTTTTGCGGCGTGACTATCTGGTGGAAACAGAGTAGTGCCTACACGGAACTAAGTATCCGTCTTTAGCGAGGTTAATGGCTGGTGACATGGCCACCAGAAATAATGTAATGCTACAAGAACTAGGTATCCAGGGTAATGAATCCCCGGCGGATGGCGTATTTAACCAGGTCGGCGCGGCGGTGCAGGCCCAGTTTAGCGATGATATGGGCGCGGTGTGTCTGGACGGTGGCCACGCTGAGGACGAGAAGGTCGGCAATCTCCTGGTTGGTATTTCCCTGCGCGATTAGTTTCAGAATCTCTCTTTCGCGGGTGGTTAGCCCATCATAGGTTTTCCGGTCGCTACCGGCGTTGACCCGGCGCACGTAATCGCTCAGCAGTTTTTTGGTCATGCTGGGGTAGATGAAAACGTCACCGTTCCAGACGGTATGGAGGGCGGAAACCAGTTCGTTGGAAGAGCCACCCTTGATGAAATACCCCGACGCCCCGGTTTCAAGGGTCTTAAAAAAGTAATCATCACTCTCATGCATCGTCAGCACCAGGATTTTTACCTCCGGGTGCTGGCGCTTTATCTGGCCGATTGCCTCAATTCCGCTCAGACGGGGCATCGTTAAATCCATCAGGACAATATCGGGTAGGAGCCGGCCGGTCATTTTCACCGCTTCATCACCATCGGTGGCTTCGCCGACCACCTCGATGTCGGGTTGGGTCTCCAACAGGGCGTGGATCCCTTCCCGCACAATGGCGTGGTCATCGGCTATCAAAACACGTACTTTCTTCTTCGGTGGTAGCGCTTCGGGTTTTGATTTAACCATTATATTCGACTCCTCATTAAATTGCCCCCAGGCTGACTTCCCGGGGTGCGGTTGTGGTCGGAATCTCTACCCTGAGATAGGTGCTCTTTCCCGGCCACGATTTGATGGTGAAAGTCCCGCCCAGCAGCATGGTCCTCTCCTGGATGCCCACCAGGCCCAGCGAATCAGTCCCCGTGTGGGACCGCAGGACGGCGGCCACATCGAAACCTTTACCGTCATCTTCGACACCGGCCGTAACCTTGCCTTCGCTTGAGGTTAATTGTATCCGGACATTGTTCGCCCCGGCATGTTTGATAATATTGTTAATTGCCTCCTGGACTATCCGGAATACCGACGTTTCTACCACCGGGCTCAGGCGCTCGCCGAAACCTTTGCTCTCGAATTTAACCTTTATCCCGCGGTTCTCCAGGTGAGTCTGGGCATAGGTCCTGATGGCGGTAACCAGCCCCAGGTCATCGAGCGCCGAGGGGCGAAGGTCAAGGGTGAGCCGGCGGATATCTTCCAGAGCCCGGGTAACCAGAGACTTGGCGTTGCCGAGCTTTCCTTTGAGTTTTGTTTGTTCCGGCGTGACCATGTCCGCCATCGATTCGATGCTCATAATCAGCCCGGTCAGAGTCTGGCCAAACTCATCATGCAGTTCCCTGGATATCCGCTTGCGCTCATCCTCTTGGGCAGTGATGGCGCTGGCCAGGAGTTGCCCCCGCAGCTGCTCCTTTTGTTTCGCCTCTTCGTAGAGAATGGAGTTTTCGATGGCCAGACCAATATGGTAGCCAATCGAGTCCAGCAGGCGGAAGTCGTGCTCGGTAAAGTAATTATCGCCGGAGCAGGCCACATTCATTATGCCCAGAGTCCGGTTCTTTGTTTTTAGCGGCACGCAGACAAAGCCGCTGATATCGTCCCGCATCGTCTCTTTACTCAGCCTGGGACATTGAGAGGCGTGGTTTACCATCAGCGTTTGCCGCTGTTGCCATACCTGGTGGCAGGCACATCTGGCGGTATTGAGTACTGATTCCCGGCACTTAAAGATGTCAGCCGTGCCGGTGCAGAACATCAGCTTTAGCTGGTTGTCCTCGTTATCTCCGAGGAACACGCAACCGGTGGTGGCCCTGGTAACCTCAAGAACTTTATGGAAGGCTTTTTCCAGCACGTCGGTGAGATTGAGAGACTCGCTGACCGAAACTGCGATTGAATTGAGAGCCGATAGCTCCTCGTTGCGTGCCACCAGCTCATCCCGGGAATAGGCTAAGTCCCGGGTCATCTCGTAGAAAGCATTACTCAACTGCCCGATTTCGTCGCGGCGCGTCGTAGGCTTTGCGGCTTTGAAATCACCGGCGGCTACTTTCATCGCCGCCGACGTAAGCACCTTGATTGGCCTCACGATACTCCTTATTATCGCCCACGCTAGAAGGAGGGTTCCCACCAGTACGATACTGCCCAGCAGGATAAGCTGCCTCTCAAGTTGCTGCGTGGGGGCCAGTGCCTCTTCTTCCGACTGCCGGATGGCCACTCCCCAGGGGGCAAAAGAAAGCGGCGCAAAGGCAAGCACGTCCCGGCGGCGCTGGATTTCCGACTGGGTTGTCTCGTGGCACCGATGGCAGGTGCTAACCGCCGCCTTACCCTCTTTTATCAGGGCGGCGAAACGGCCGGGATGGTCACTCATCTCAGAAGCCTTCAGGGGAGAGCCAGGTTCGGTCCTGGCGATAACCAGCCCGTTACCATCCACGATTTCGGTGTAACCGGTACTGCCCACCTGGATGCCATAGTCAAAAACGTCAAGGTTTGACCGCTCAATATCAATCGAGCTGACCAGCAGCCCGATGACATCACCGTTCTCATTAAAAATAGGGGTGGTAGCCAGTACCACCCGTGACCCCATCAGGGGATTATTGATTAGATTTGATATGGTGGTGACACCTGCCTTGAGAGTGTGTCTCACCTCGGGGTAAGAAGACATATCGGTGTTAATGATTTGGTAATCGTCCGGCTCAACGGCAAGTACCCTGCCGTTACTATCGGCCATGATAATGTTTGGTACCGAAACCTGCGAGCTGGCAAATATCCGGCGCAGTGAGCTGGTTACCTGGTTGAATTCTGCCTCGGTGGGAAGTTCACGGTATATACTGGCGGTGTTCTCCATCTGTGATATAACATGCGTCAGGGTTCCGTCCAGATTGTTAGCCATAATCCGGGCGATGGCGAGCCGCTGGTCAAGGGTCCGCTGAGTGTTCTCTTTTAGAGATTGTAGCCCGAGCCAGCTGAATAAGCCGAGGCCGACTAATAGTGCCGCCGCCACCAGGAGGCCGATTCTCTTTTGTAGTGACAGGTTAATAAATAACGGCATCGCATTTTTCCTTGATGGCAACGCGTCAAGGTATAACCCCACTATAGCCGGTTACTCAAAAATATGTCGAAAAACGGTAAGTCGCCTCCGGCCTATGATTTCATTATTCCCTTAAGATAGCATTAGTGTCAACTTCTGTCCATGTTGAACTTCCCCCGGGCAGGATAGCCCAGGGTTCCTCTCGTATGCGGTCGGTTAGATACGGATGTCATCAGGCCTTTCATGCCTTGAGCCGTGCCAGAGGAAATTGCTGAGGTTTTCCGGGTAGCATTCGGGTTCCATAGGATTTGCCCGCTACTTTGCAGGATAGTAGCAATTCATTGATGGCTTGCTTTATAGTAGTAGACATTGAACCTCTCCTTAATTCTCGTTCGATTTGCGCGAGACGATAACAGAGAAAGGGGAGAAGGTCAATAGGGACGTAGATACAAGATTTAAGGCTAAATCAAACTATTTTTTATTTAGGTTGTCTAGAACTGACCTCTCCTATCTATGGTCGGGGCGGGCGGATTTGAACCGCCGACCACCTGCACCCCATGCAGATGCGCTACCTGGCTGCGCTACGCCCCGGACTTTAGCTCGCAAGAGATTTTAGCACAAATTGGTGGGCTTGTCACTTTAACCCCGTCCCGCACCGGATTGAAATCGTTACCGATTTAAGCTATAAATATACAGGAAGTCTGTTTAGCAGGAGTCGGTGTTGGCTAAGAACAAGAAAACGATGAAACCCAAGAAAGAGATAAGCCGGCAGCAGCTTTCGAACTGGCAGAAGCAGCAGAAGCGGCAGCGCCTGGTCTTGAACATCTCGATTGCGGTGGTGGCCGTCGTCTTTCTGGTCATCGGGGTGGGTTGGTATCTCTCCGATTACCAGCCGCGTCACCAGAAGGTACTCGTCGTAAATGGCACGGTATTTAGAATGAACGATTATTTGACCGCTCTGAAATACTACAGCGGTGACAGTGCGGCTGCCGCAAGCCAGATTGAGCCGTCGCTGGTTTCGTATATCATGGAAGGCGAGTTTATCAAGCGAGGCGCGCAGGAACTGGAGGTCAGCGTTACCGACGATGAGGTTGAAGCCGAGATAAAAAACCGGAGCTTAAGGGGGGAATATCTCGAGCTGGTCAGGATGGAGTTGACCGCGCAGAAAGTGCTGGAGAATTTTGCGTCCGGAGTCCCGACCTATGCCGAACACCGTCACCTGAAGGCCCTCTTCGTTGAGAGTGAGAGCCGGGCTTTAGATGTCCTGGAAGGTATCAAGGCCGGTGATGACTTCGGGGAGGTTGCGGGACTGCTCTCGGAGGACAGCTATACCAGGCAGCAAAAGGGAGACCTGGGTTTTAAGATAAAGGAAGTCCTGGCCCTGCCCTCGTACCTGGGTACCAGCGCGGTGGGTGATTATGCTTTCAATGCCCCGCTGGGGAATTCAATCAATCTCGTGCGGGACGATGCCAAGAGTAAAAAACTGGGCTACTGGTTGATTAAGGTCGTGGAGCAGGATACTCAGGTTGCCGATAACCAGACCGCCAGGGTAAGAATCTCCGGTATTCTACTGGGCAGTTTTGCTGAGGCTGAGAAGGTGAAGGCCAGGCTTGATTCGGGAGAGGACTTCGCCGCCCTGGCCGGGGGATTTTCTCAGGATAAGAGTAGCCGCGAGCAGGGTGGCGACCTGGGATGGTTCAGCCAGGACACCATCAGGCCGGCCTTCAAGTCGTTTGCCCTGGAATCGGCGGTGACCCCGGGCAAGGTGAGTGATATTATCCGTGACACCGCAACGGTGACTACCGGCGGCTACTGGTTGGTCGAGGTCCTCGAAATAGAGGAAAACCGGGAGGTATCCTCTGATGACCGGGCTTTGCTGGCCCAGGCGGCTTACGGCGACTGGTTCACTTCGCACAGGACCAGTCCGGACAACAAGATTGAGATTCTCATTACCGAGCGCCAGCGTTCCTGGGCGGTGACGACTGCCATCGGGGAGCTATCACGATGAAAAAGGCAAAGGTTGGAGTTGGGATAATCGGGCTTGGTGTTGTGGCCGGGCAGGTGGCCCGGGTCCTGCTGGAAAAAGGCGAGGTCCTGTCCCGGCAGGTCGGCTGTCCGCTGGTCCTGCGCCGGATAAAAGTGCTTGAGGCCGACCTGGGGCGACCACTTGTCCGGGAGATGGACCGCCGGCTAATTACCACCCGCGATGAAGAATTTTTCGGTGACCCGGAAATTGATATCGTGGTAGAGGCCATCGGCGGTGAAAACCCGGCTTTTGGCTATCTCAAGCGGGCGCTTGACGGAGGCCGCCACGTGGTCACCTCGAACAAAGAGGTGATTGCCAAGCACGGGGTGGCGCTCAGAACACTGGCCGCCGAGCGGGGCGTGGGACTGCGTTACGAGGGTAGCGTGGGCGGGGGTATTCCCCTGATTACGCGTTTTCAATACGACCTGGTCGCCAACCGCATCAACGGGATTTACGCCATCATCAACGGCACCACCAATTATATCCTGAGCCGGATGGCGCGCGAGGGGGTTGATTTTGGGCTGGTGCTCAAAAGTGCCCAGGAACTGGGCTATGCCGAGGCCAATCCCGCCAATGACATCGAGGGCATTGATGCCGTCTACAAGCTGGCGATTTTAGCTACTCTGGCTTTCCAGACGGCGGTGCGGCCGGAAGACATCTACCGCGAGGGGATTTCCCGCTTGAGCAGCCGCGATTTCCAGTATGCCCGGGAACTGGGTTTTGCCATCAAGCTCCTGGCCATCGCCAAGGAGAGTGACGGCCGGATTGAGGCGCGGGTGCACCCGGTGCTCATCCCCGAGGACTTTCTTCTGGCCAAGGTGGATGGTGTCTATAACGCCATCGTGGTGCGGGGCGACCTGGTGGGTGATGTCCTTTTCTATGGCGAAGGGGCCGGCGCTAAACCTACCGCAAGCGCGGTGGTGGCCGATGTGATGGCGGCTGCCCGGGACGTGGCCAGCGGAATCGGGACATCGGTGCCGGCGCTTGCTGCGGCGGCGGCTGGAAAAATCATCAAGCCTATGTCGCAGATTGAGACCCGTTACTATATCAGGATGGTGGTGGCCGATGACGCCGGGGTGCTCGCGCAGATTGCCCGGGTGCTGGGCGACTGTGGCATCAGCATTTCCTCGGTAATCCAGAAGATGACCGACAAGGTGGCCAGGACGGCGGAAATCGTGATTATGACGCACCCCGCCCGGGGAGATGGCATGCAGGCGGCCCTCGACGAGTTCGCCAAGCTCACCGTAGTCAAAGAGGTGAGCAACTTTATCAGGGTGGAGGAGATTGAGTCCGCCCACGTGGCCGGGGTATAGACCGCAATTATTGAAAGGTGAAAAAATGAAGGGAGTGCTGGCCCGCTACCGCGATTACTTACCGATTGGCAGGAAAACCCCCATTATTTCCCTGGGCGAAGGTGATACCCCGCTGGTGCGGTGTCCGGAGCTGGAGAAGGGAATCGGCTGCGGCGAGCTGTATTTCAAACTGGAAGGCTGTAACCCGACCGGCTCGTTCAAGGACCGGGGTATGGTGGTGGCGATTGCCAAGGCGATGGAAGCCGGCAGCCGGGCGGTGATATGCGCTTCGACGGGCAACACCAGCGCCTCGGCGGCGGCTTACGCGGCCTACTGCCAGCTTTCGGCGACCATCATCGTGCCACGGGGCAGCATCGCCCCGGGTAAGCTGGCCCAGGCAATTATCTACGGTGCAAAAATAGTCTCGCTGGATGGTAATTTCGACCAGGCCCTTCAGATTGTGCTCGAGCTTACCCGCCGCCACCCCGTCACTTTAGTCAACTCCTTGAACCCTTACCGGCTGGAGGGCCAGAAAACCGCCGCCTTTGAAATCATTGAAGACTTGGGGGAAGCCCCCGACTATCTTATCATTCCGGTGGGTAATGCCGGTAACATCACCGCCTACTGGCGGGGTTTTAGCGAGTATTATAAGGCCGGCCGGGCGAAAGTAAGACCCAGGATGATGGGTTTTCAGGCGGAGGGCGCGGCACCCATTGTCCAGGGCCATCCTATTGAGCATCCCACGACAGTGGCCTCCGCCATCAGAATCGGTAACCCTGCTAGCTGGCAGTGGGCGGTGGCCGCCCGTGACGAATCCGGGGGCAGCATCGAGAGCGTGAGTGATGAGCAAATTCTGGCGGCGCAGAAGCTGATGGCGACCAAAGCCGGTATCTTCGGTGAGCCGGCTTCGGCGGCTTCTCTGGCTGGTCTGGTCAAGCTCGCCGGCTCCGGCATCAACTTTTCGGGAAAGCGGGTTGTCTGCGTTGTGACCGGTAATGGTTTGAAAGACACCGAGACCGCGCTAAAAAACGCCGCGTCGAGCATGCTTGAGCTGCCGGCTGATGTAAACGCGGTCGAGCGGGCGCTCGGATTTAGTTCGTGATGCCGATACCGTTTAGGGGAGAAAAGTGCGATGACTATTGATGAGGCGGCAGTACAGAAAGCGGTGCGGTCTATCATCACCGCCATCGGTGAAGACCCCACGAGGGAAGGTCTGATTGATACCCCAGCCCGTGTCGCGGAGATGTATCACGAGATTTTCGGCGGGATGGGCATTGACCCCAAGCATGAGCTTGCGGTGGGCTACGAGCTGGGGCACCGGGAAATGGTGGTGGTGAGGGACATCCCCTTTTATTCCATGTGTGAGCACCATCTCCTGCCTTTTTACGGCACCGTCCACATTGGCTACATCCCTGATACCAGCGGCCGCGTGGTGGGCTTGAGCAAGCTTGCCCGGGTGGTGGACATCGTCGCCCGCCGTCCTCAGATACAGGAGAGGATGACCACCCAGATTGCCGACGCCATCTTTGAGGGGTTGAAACCAAGCGGGGCGGTGGTGGTGGTGCAGGCGGAGCACATGTGCATGATTATGCGCGGCATCAAAAAACCGGGCAGCAACGTGACCACTTCGGCGATACGCGGCTCGTTTTTCAAACAGGCCCCCCGCGCCGAGTTTTTCTCACTGATACAGGGAAGATAAGGCTACTCGCCCATAATTTGCAGGATGACCTCTCTCCGCCGTGGCCGGTTATCGAAATCTACCACGATTATCTGCTGCCAGGTGCCCAGCAGCAGTTTTTTCGCCCGGAAGGGCACCACCAGCGAAGGCCCGAGCAGCGAAGCGCGTATGTGGGCGTAGCCGTTAGCGTCACCCCAGCGGCGGTCGTGTTGGTATCCCAGGTTACGGGGCACGATTCTTTCCCACATGCCAGTGAAATCGCTCTCAAGCCCCGGCTCGTATTCGATGGTGGTTACACCGGCGGTGGCGCCGGCGATAAAAACGGTCACCGTGCCGTGGTTAATATCGGCCCCGGCCACCTGGCCGGCGACCTCGGCGGTGATGTCCCGCATTTCGCCGTTGCCCCCGGTCTCAAGCGTGATTTGCCCGGTAACAACCATATCCGCTCACCCCGTGCTAGCAGATAACTTCATCCCAGGAGACGTCGTTTAAGTCGAAGACCGGCCCGTCGCGGCAGACCTGTCTTGGCCCGCTCCGGGTCTTGATGGTGCAGGCGTAGCAGATGCCCAGGCCGCAGGCCATCCTCACCTCCAGCGAGACCTGTACCGTTTTGCCTTTAAGCGCCGTCTGGTTTAAGCTGGCCATTGTGCGGTACATGGCCAGCGGCCCGCAGGCGAAGACTTGGTCGGCCCAGGCGATATGCGTTTGGTCTCCCCCTTCGATGGGCTTGGTAAGCAACTCCGTGACCATGCCACTTTTGCCGTCAGGAGACGACTCAATCGTCCTAAGGTCACGACTATCCAGTTTTGAAGGCAAAAGATGCTCAGGATAAAGCTGGCTGGGGTTAGGTTCATCCCGCGACTTAAATTCCCCCGACGCTCCCTGAAGCAGCTTTACCGCGTAGCCACGGTTTAAGGCATCTTCGGCTAAAAAGCGCAAAGGGGCGATGCCGATGCCCCCGGCAACCAGCAGGAGGTTCCGTGAGCCGGAGCTTATCTGGAAGCCGTTGCCCAGCGGTTCAGGATGGAGGTCAAGTGTTTCACCGTCATGCCGCTGGCTAAGCCACTGAGTGCCCCTACCGTCTTCCCAGGCAGCGAAGCACAGTGCGATATTACCGCTATCGCTTACTTGGTGAATACTGAATGGGCGGCGCAGAGTGCAGCCCGGCCCGCAGTTTACCATCACGAACTGTCCCGGCCTGGCTTTTTGGGCTATCTCGGGGCATTTTAACCAGATAAGCCAGCTACCTGAAATGTTCCGGGGTGGACTAGCGTGCGGTAAGTTTTGATTACGCACGAGCCCACCCAGGATTTTTCTGGAACTGATTATTTCAGCTTTCAAACCGGTTTTCCTCGGCGGTATTCGGGCAGGGGCAGCGCGCTGGGGCTTACCCGGTCGTTGCCGGAGCTCTGGATGACCGCCCGGGCCGTATCCAGGGAGGTAAAGCAGGGGATGCGGCGTTCGGTGGCCGCCCGGCGGATTTCGAAGCCGTCCCGGAGCGGTTGGCGGTTACCGGAGACGGTGTTGACCACCCCGATTAGCGTGCCCCGGTGGATGAGGTCCAGGATGTTGGGGTGGCCTTCGTTCAGCTTTTTGGTGATTTTTTTGACCGGCAGCCCCGCCGCCTCAATCATGTTGGCGGTGCCTTCGGTGGCGTAGAGCGTGTAGCCGGCCTGGGCGAACTGCCTGATGATGGGCAGGGCTTCGGGCTTGTCACGGTCGGCGATGCTAAAAAGCACGCCTCCCTGCGGCTCGAGTATTAGTCCCGCTGCCTGGAGTGCCTTGGCCAGGGCGGCCTCGAAGGTGAAGTCGATGCCCATCACCTCGCCGGTGGACTTCATTTCCGGGCCGAGGTAGGTGTCAACCCCCGGCAGCTTGGACATGGAAAAGACCGGGGCTTTGATGCCGACCAGTTTCTGCGCGGGCCAGAGTCCCATCCGGTAGCCCTGCTCCTTGAGGCTCTGTCCCAGCATCACTTTGGTGGCCACCTTGACCATGGGCACGCCGGTTACTTTGGAAATGAAGGGCACCGTGCGGCTGCCGCGCGGGTTCACCTCAAGGACGTAGACCGAGGAAGGCTTACCGGGCATGACCACGAACTGGATGTTCATCAGGCCATTGATTTTCAGTCCCAGCCCGATTTTGATGGTATAGTCCACCAGGGAGGCGGTCTCGGTTATGGAGAGGTTTGGGGCGGGGTAGACCGCCATAGAGTCGCCGCTGTGGACGCCGGCCCGTTCGATGTGTTCCATGATGCCCGGGATGAGCACCGTTTCGCCATCGGCGATGGCGTCAACCTCGACCTCTTTGCCCTCGAGGTACTTGTCAATCAGGATAGGGTGCTTGGTGTCCAAATCGATGGCGAGCTTGAAATAGCGGGCGAGTTCGCTGGCGTTGTGGACGATTTCCATCGCCCGTCCGCCGAGAACGTAGCTGGGGCGCACCAGCACCGGGTAGTCCAGGAGCTTGGCGACGCGCAGGGCTTCGTCGATTGAGGTCATGGTCACCGCCGGCGGCTGGGGAATGCCCAGCCCGTCGAGGAAGTGTTCAAACCGGCGCCGGTCCTCGGCCAGGTCAATGGCCTCGGCGCTTGAGCCGAGCAGCGGCTGGCCGTTCAGAGAGAGCGCCTGGGAGAGGTTGATGGCCGTCTGCCCGCCGAACTGGACGATTGACGGGGTGGCGCTTTGGGCGGGGTTCAAGCTGTTTTCGTTTTCCAGGATGTCGCGGACGCTTTCTTCGTCCAGCGCCTCGAAATAGAGACGGTTTGAGGTGTCGAAGTCGGTGGAGACAGTTTCCGGGTTGGAGTTAATCATGATGGCGCGGTAGCCGGCTTCCTGGAGCGCCCAGGCGGAGTGCACGCTGCAATAGTCGAACTCGATGCCCTGCCCGATGCGGATGGGGCCGCTGCCGATGACCGCTGCCTTGTTGCCCTCGAGTGGGGCAGCCTCGTTCTCCGGCTCGTAGCTTGAGTAAAAATAGGGGGTTGCGGCCTCGAACTCGGCGGCGCAGGTGTCCACCATCTTGTAGGCGGGGCGGATATTCCAGCCCCGGCGCAGCTCCCGCACCTGCTCCGGCAGCCGGTCGGCCAGGGTGGCAATCTGCTCGTCGCTAAAGCCCAGCCGCTTGGCTTTAAGCAGCAGCTCCGGGTCAAGCGTTTCCGAAAGCAGCGTTATTTCCATGTCAACGATGTTATTCATCTTGTGCAAAAACCAGGGGTCGATGCCGGTGCGCTGGCTGATTTCCTCGACGCTGATGCCCCGCCTCAGGGCAGCCATAATCGCCCAGAGCCGCAGGTCGTTGGGGTGCAGTGGCAAAGCCCCGATATCGCTGCCTTTTTCCCAGCCGGGGTCTTCCCAGCCCAGGGAACGGTTGCTCATTTCCAGGGAGCGCACCGCTTTTTGCAGGGCGGCCTCGAAGCTGCGGTCAATGGCCATCACCTCGCCGGTGGCCTTCATCTGGGTGCCGATGATGCGGTCGCCGGAGGCAAACTTGTCAAACGGCCAGCGGGGGATTTTCACCACGATGTAGTCCAGCGCCGGCTCGAAGGCGGCCATGGTCTTGCCGGTGACGGCGTTGCGGATTTCATCCAGGGTCCTGCCCACCGCAATCTTGGCGGCCACGCGGGCGATGGGGTAGCCGGTGGCCTTGCTGGCCAGCGCTGAGCTGCGGCTCACGCGGGGGTTCACCTCGATGACGTAGTAGAGTGGCAGGCCGCCGCAATCCGGCCTGGGGTTCAGGGCGAACTGCACATTGCAGCCGCCCTCGATGCCCAGGGCGCGGATAATCTTCAAGCTGGCGGTGCGCAGCATCTGGTACTCTTTGTTGGTCAGGGTCTGGCTCGGCGCTACCACGATGCTGTCGCCGGTGTGCACCCCCATGGGGTCGAAGTTCTCCATGTTGCAGACGGTGACGGCGTTATCGGCGCCGTCGCGCATGACCTCATACTCGATTTCCTTCCAGCCGCTCACCGAGCGTTCTATCAGCACCTGGCTGATGGGGCTGGCCGCAAGCCCCGACTTTACCACCACCTCAAGCTCCGCCCAGGTGTTGGCGATGCCGCCCCCCGTCCCGCCCAGCGTAAATCCCGGGCGGATGATGAGGGGCAGCCCCATTTCTTTAGCCCTGACCCGGGCCTCTTCGGGGTTGCTCACCGTAAAACTGTCCGGCACCGGCTCCCCGATGCGCAAAAGGAGCTGTTTGAAAAGCTCGCGGTCTTCGGCGTTGCGTATCGTCTCGATGGAAGTGCCCAGGCTCCTCACCTTGAACTTATCCAGGATGCCGGCGTCCGCGAGCGCCACCGCCAGGTTAAGGCCGGTCTGGCCGCCCAGCGTGGGCAGGAGCCCGTCGGGGCGCTCTCGTTCGATGATGCGCGCCAGCATCTCAACCGTCAGCGGCTCGATGTAGACGGTATCGGCGATGTCTTCATCGGTCATGATGGTGGCCGGGTTGGAGTTCACCAGCACCGAGATAACGCCTTCCTCCCGCATCGCCTTGCAGGCCTGCGTGCCGGCGTAGTCGAACTCCGCCGCCTGCCCGATGATGATGGGCCCCGAGCCGATAATCAGGACTTTAGAGGGTTTTGGTGGTTTGGAGGTCAAGATTTATGCTCCTTAGAATCAATCTGTTGGCACAGGGATAGAATGGCAATTTCAAACAATTTGAAATTTTCGGGATTTTCTAAAGGTGTGAGAGCCATGGAAGGATATTTGTCATCTTCAACTACCACTTCTTCTCGTAATTTAACGTTTGGAATTTTGTTTAGATTCATTCTGAACGATTCGAGGATGTCTTTATTTACACCTTTATTTTTTAGAGGCCCAAAGTTAATAAAAAATGTTCCGTCAGAGTATACATAAAATATTGTTGTTGATATGCCGTCTACTTGCTTTCGGAACGAAAAAGTGCCGTAAGTTCTACCCTGTCCCCAAAGAATACCCCCCTCAGAATGCGCTGTGGTGAAATCAATTAGCTTTCTAATGACAGCCACCTTCTCTTTACTACGTCTTGTTTCGGCATCTGCTAAGAATAGCTCCAAATTCCACGGTTTTTTAGGAGGGCGCGGCTTACCTGACTTTGTTGCGTATCCGAATAGTTTTGGGATTATCACCTTTTTAGCTTTGCTTTCTTCAAAGCTGCTAACTTGAAGTAGCAGAATATCAAAATTGCTGTGAGAATTGAGGAAGGTTACAGTTGCTCTCAGCGACTCATCTAGTTCATCAGCGGCAATAATAAGACGCATCTTCCCGTTCTGAAGATTATCCTCGATATTATTTTTGAAGTCATCATCAGAAAACTCGTTAGCACAACCTTTCATTCTTTCAGTTAATGTTTGCTTCAGATAGGCGGCTGCTATCTCATAAATGTTGTCCGCTGTCCACTGAGATACGAAGGAAGCATATTCAATTATCTGTCCGATAACGGTTCGGCGGATTTCGGGATTTTTGATTAATTTTGTCTCAACAATTGTTATTAGACCTTCCTTATCCACATACATTAAATCTATAAATCCTATTGCACCCGAAGGCACAGTTACCTCTCTC
>JAZDKE010000049.1:0-5431 GCA_043803245.1 Chloroflexota bacterium | reverse complement strand
AAGAGCACAGGCCAAATCAAAATTGAGAGAGTCTAACTACTGACCCAGATCCACTTAACTGAATTCGGCCCAGTCTATTCTGAAACTAGAATTCGTCGTCCCGACTGTGGCTCAGTCTTTGAGGCAGGCCACGGGAAGGTTATTGAAAAGACTTTACCCGGCCAGTCTTTGGAATGCCGAGTAGTTCTAGGTATCGTCCCCTTTGGTGGAGCCGGGGGGATTCGAACCCCCTACCTTTTGACTGCCAGTCAAACGTTCTCCCAAGTGAACTACGGCCCCACAAACCCATATAATTTAGCATAAAAACCATCCGGTGGCAAACGGGGCCGCTATTGACAAAACCAGCCTCATTTGCTATCATCGATTTGAGAAGCCATCGACCGTTTCTGGCGGTGAGCTAGCGGATACTTAAAATAATCGCTTGGATCCGGAAGGACCGAGACGGTGATAAAAAGAAGGGATATTACCCTCTTCGACTGTCTCGGAGAGGGTTTTTTGTTGGGGGCAGCTTGATGGGGCAGAGTCTGAAACTGGGCTTCATCGGCACCGGCACCGTGGGCAGTGCCCTGGCGCTTAAACTGAGTAGCGCGGGCTATGCGGTGGCGGCGGTCTCAAGCCGGGGCCACACCTCAGCGCGTAACCTGGCCCGCCAAATCGCAAACTGCCGCGCCTGCCAGGATAATCAGGAGGTGGCTAATGCCGCTGACCTGGTCTTCATCACCACCCCTGACAGTGCGATTAAGCCGGTAGCAAGCCGCCTCGATTTCCGCCCCGGGCAGAGCGTCGTCCACTGCAGCGGAGCCGACTCGACGCAAAACTTAAAAGCAGCCCGGGAAGCGGGCGCTCTGGTCGGCGTCATTCATCCCCTTCAGACATTCGCCAGCATCGAGCAGGCCTTGAAAAACCTGCCGGGCTCCACCTTCGCTCTTGAAGCAACTGAACCCCTGCTCGGCACGCTCAAGGAGATAACCGCTGCCCTTGAAGGCTACTGGATAGAACTTGGGGCCGAGGATAAGGTGGCCTACCACGCCGCCGCCGTCATCGCCTGCAACTACCTGGTGACGCTGGTCAAGCTGGCCACCGACCTTTGGCAGACATTCGGGATGCCACCGGCCACGGCCACCCGGGCGCTGCTGCCCCTAATCCGGGGCACAGTGCACAATATCGAAACGGTCGGCCTGCCCAACTGTCTCACCGGGCCAATCGCCCGCGGTGATACCGGCACCATCACCAAGCATCTTGGCGCTCTGGAAAAGGTGGCACCGGGGCTGCTAGCCACCTACCGCGAACTCGGCCTGGCGACCATACCCATCGCCCTGGCCAAAGGCAAGATAAACCAGGGACAGGCAAGGGAACTGAAGTCCGTACTTGAAGATAATAATTCATTTTCGGAGGAAGACCTGATGAGAACCATGCTCAAGAGCAAAATACATCGCGCCCGGGTAACCGACGCCAACATCGACTACGAAGGCAGCGTCTCGATTGACCCGGTGCTCTTGGAAGCCGCCGACATTCTCCCCTTCGAGCAGGTCCATGTCCTCGATGTCAACAACGGCGCCCGCTTCACCACCTACGCCATCGCCGGCGGCCCCGGTGAAATCTGCTTGAACGGCGCCGCCGCCAGACTGGTGAACCGGGGAGACCTGGTGATTATCCTGACCTACTGCCAGGTAAAGGAGCCGGACGCCAGACAGCACGCTCCAAAGCTGGTCTACGTCGATGAAAATAATGCCATCACCCACACCAAAGCGGCAACGTCTGCGGAAGCGACGGCACTCTAGAGGCAACCGATGACACGGGTTTCCGTAGGCCAGATTAAGGAAATGAAACAGCAGGGCGAGAAAATCGCCATGCTCACCGCCTACGACTACACCACCGCCAAAATCATCGACGAAGCCGGCATTCCTCTGATTTTAGTCGGCGACAGCCTGGGCATGGTCATCCTGGGCTACGAGTCAACCATCCCGGTCACCATGGCAGAAATGCTGCACCACACCAAGGCTGTCACCAGAGGCGTCCGGCGGTCACTGGTGGTCGGTGACATGCCATTTATGACCTACCACGTCTCGGTCGAGCAGGCGCTAGCCAATGCCGGACGCTTCATCCAGGAGGGCGGGGCACAGGCGGTCAAGCTTGAAGGCGGCGTCACCGTGGCTGAGAAAGTGCGGCGCATCGTGTCCTGCGGTATCCCGGTAATGGGGCACATCGGGCTAACGCCCCAGTCTATTAACCAGCTCGGCGGCTACAAAGTTCAGGGCAAGACTCCCCAGGCCGCCAGTGCCATGCTGGAAGACGCCCGGGCGCTGGCAGAAGCCGGAGTTTTCGCCATCGTACTGGAAACGGTACCGGCGGCGCTGGCCAGCCTGATTACCCGGAAAGTGAGCGTCCCGACCATCGGCATCGGGGCAGGCGTCGGCTGTGACGGGCAGGTACAGGTGGTGAACGACATCCTTGGCTCTTTTTCCGATTTTGTCCCCAGGCACGCCAAGCAATATGCCCGGGTGGCCGACATCACCCGCAAGGCGATTGGCGACTACTTCAATGAGGTGAAAACCGGCACCTTCCCCACCGAAAAGCAGAGCTTTACCATGGACGAAAGCATCCTCGCCGACCTGGATAAGAAGTAGTCCCATGCGGGTCATCGAGACCATACCGGAAATGGTGAGGCTGCGGCGGGAACTTGGGACTCCGGTGGGCTTCGTGCCGACCATGGGCTACCTGCACGAGGGGCACATCGCCCTGGTGAGAAAGGCCCGGGCTGAAAACGCCACCGTTATCGCCAGCATTTTCGTAAACCCCACCCAGTTCGGCCCCGCCGAAGACCTCTCCCGCTACCCCCGTGATATCCCGCGCGACCTGAAAATGCTCGAAGCCGCCCGGACGGACATCGTCTTCATCCCCGAGGCGGCAGAAATGTACCCCGCCGGCTACGCCACATGGGTAGAGGCCACCGGCATTACCGAACGGCTTGAGGGAGCGACCCGACACGGCCACTTTCGCGGGGTCGCCACGGTGGTGGCCAAGCTGTTTAACATCATCCTTCCCGACCGGGCCTACTTCGGCCAGAAAGACGCCCAGCAGCTCCTGGTCATCGAGAAAATGGTGCGCGACCTCGATATGCGCATCAAGATAGTTAGCGTTGCCACGGTGCGCGAACCGGACGGCCTGGCCATGAGCAGCCGTAACGTCTATCTCAACCCCGAGGAGCGCCGGCAGGCTACCGCCCTCCACCGCTCACTCAAAGAGGCGGAGCGGCTCTACCGCGAAGGCGAAAAGGAGGCCGATACCATACGCCGTCAAATGATGGCCCTAATCCAGCAAGAGCCGCTTGCCCGGATTGACTACATCAGCATCGCCGATAGTGCAACACTTAAGGAACTCAAAACCGTCACCCCGCCGGCCCTGGTTTCACTGGCAGTCAGGTTCGGCTCTACCCGCCTGATTGACAACCTCGTGCTGGAATAACCTGCTTTGTAATCCGTACATTATGTAAACTGCTTCACTCCCTGACGAAGATGACCAGCCCCAGCGCCGCCAGGAAAGCCAGCCCCGCCCCCAGGTAGAATGGTGCTGCCGGGGTGAAAGCGTCCCAGAGCCAGCCGGCGACGAGGCTGGCGGGCAGTAGCGCCAGTCCCACCACGCCATGATAAAGGCCGTAGGCAGTGCCTCTTCGCCCCTCGGGCACCAGGTCGGCCACGAAAGCGCGGGCGACTCCCTCCACCAGTCCCTGGTAGACCCCGTAGACCGCAAACAGCAGCCAGACCTGCCAGCCTGCGCCGGCAATGGCGAAGCCCAGGTAGACAAGGGCATAGACCACCCAGCCCAGGGCAATCACCCAGCGCCGTCCCAGCCGGTCGGAGACGACGCCGGCCGGCATCGCCACCAGAGCGTAAGTAACGTTAAAGAGCACCAGCATCATAATCACGGTAACCAGCGGCAACGACAGGTTCTGCGCCCGCAGGATAAGGAAGAAATCACTGGAATTACCCAGGGTGAAGACCGCGACAACCACGAGGAAGAGCTTAAAACGGGTGTCAAAACCGGCCAGCAGGCTTTTTAAGGAACCTGACCGACTTTCTCCGGTGACACCGCCGGGCGTTTTATCGGCTTCCCGGACAAACCGCCACAGTACCAGCACCGCAAGCAAAGCGGGCCCCACCCCGGCTACCACCAGCCAGCGGTAAGCCGGCAGACCAAGCTCATATCCGCCACCCTGGACAAAATAGATAACCACCGCCGCCAGCACCAGCCCCAGCACCGCCCCGGAAGTGTCCATGGCACGGTGCCAGCCGAAGCTCCGGCCAATCTCTCCCGCCGGGGAAGAAAGCGCGATTAAAGCATCGCGCGGCGCGCTGCGGGTTCCCTTGCCCATGCGGTCGGCGAAACGGATGGCGAGCACCGCCCACCAGCTTGCCGCAAAGTACATAAAGGGCTTGACAATCGTGGAAAAACCGTAGCCCACGAGCGCCAGTGCCTTGTACCTTCTCAGCTTGTCGCTGTACCAGCCGCTGAATATCCTGAGGACGGCATCGGTGCTCTCGGAAATACCGGCCACCACACCGACGAAGGTCGCACCTAGGCCCAGTATGTTGCTCAGGAAAAGCGGCACCAGGGTGAAAATCATCTCGCTGCTGACGTCGGTGAGGAAGCTCACGATGCCCAGGAAAAAGACGTTGGGGCTGAAACCCAGGATTCGCTTGGGGCTTTTATTCACGCCGGCCAGTAACCTCCGGGAATATCACTTCTAATAATAGCCGTTTAAGCCGGATACTACCAGAGGCCAGCTTGACACTGGCCGGGCTAAAAGCTAAAATATGGTTTGCCTGAAGCCGTGCCGAGGTAGCTCAGTTGGTAGAGCAGCGGACTGAAAATCCGCGTGTCAACAGTTCAATTCTGTTCCTCGGCACCACCGTAATGGGCGGAAGTGGCTCAGTGGTAGAGCATCTCCTTGCCAAGGAGAGGGTCGCGAGTTCGAATCTCGTCTTCCGCTCCATTTTTATTTAAGAAGCCGAAGTGGCGGAACTGGTAGACGCGACAGTCTCAAAATTCTATGCTAACAGGCTTGCGAGCGTAAAAGGCTTTTTCATTGTCTACCGTTTTGTATCTAAAATACTGTTTTGTCCCAACCCATCCCAAACAGTTTAACGCCAATTTAACGCCAACTTTTTGGCTTGGCTCCCCGGCAAGACCCACCGGCGACGACTTGTTGTCCCGATAGGTCCCTGTGCCTTGGCCGATGGATTGAGCAATGATGTCACGTGTCTTTGTCTCACCTTTAGACGGTGGAAAATTTTCCACCGTCTCCCCAGTGGTTTGGTAGTAGGCAATTTTTGCCCTTCGTGCTCGCTCTTGTCTCACCGCCTCAATCTCCTTCAGTGCCTTACCCTCATTGTATAGCTGCTGACCTGTCTTAAAGCGGTAGCGGTTGAAT
>JAZDKE010000048.1:0-9573 GCA_043803245.1 Chloroflexota bacterium | reverse complement strand
CAATATCAAAACCGGAACAAAGGCGGGCTGAAATACAAGACGATTTGTGCCTGCCTCTTGCTTTATTACGAGATATGTTATAATCTTGCTCATAGGGCATGTGAAGTGCCGTTCCATCCGGCGCTAACCCGGTTTTCAGGTTTTTAGTGTGACGCCCGGCTTACCGTTAAAGTAACTGAACTGGAGGCGAGCGATGTATCTCAAGGACATCATGACGACCAACGTGGTTACCATTCCCAGCACCACCAATCTGGCTGATGCCAAAAGGATTATGGACGCCCATCACGTCCGCCGCTTGCCGGTGGTGGACCGGGGCGAACTGGCCGGTATTATCAGCGACCACATGATAAACATGGCCACGCCGCATAAAGGGACCACGCTTTCGCCCTGGGAGTTCAGCTACCAGCTACATGCCATCAAGGTCAAGGAGATTATGGAGAAGAATGTGGTTACCGTCTCGTCTGATATGACCGCGGAAGAGGCGCTGGCGATAGCCCAGGAAAAGAAAGTGGGCAGTCTGGTGGTGATGGATGAGTGCCATCACGTGGTGGGCATCGCCACCACCAATGATTTCTTCTATAAGATTGTCAACCCCGTGCTCGGTCTGGGCGAGCCTGGCACCCGGGTTGAAGTCCTGGGGGGCGGCGAAAGCAAGGCCCTTGAAGATATTATCATAACCATCAACAAACTGAATCTTTCCATGACCAACCTTCATATCATCTCGCTGCCCGATTCGAAAAAGAAGAACCTGGTTATCCACCTGGGCAACGATAACGTTGAGCCGTTGCTTGATAACCTCAAGGCCAAGAAATATAAGGTTAGCATCAGGCACCGATAGATAGTTTTTTAAGATAACACCGTTGTCGGCAAAAAGCTTCGACCTGGAAACTCGCGGTCTTAAGTTGGCCGGGTGGCTCTACCCACCCGGTGGCCAAAAAGCATCATCCTACCCTGCGGTCGTCATCTGTCACGGTATTCCCTCCGGTATTCGTTCACCTGTTAACCCCACCGGCTAAGGGAGAGTATAAAAGGCTCAGCGGGCGAGTGGTCTTTTGAGGGCCTTCGTTGACCGGGTTAAGGCATAATCGTTATAATAGAATAGGGGTAGTGAAATTGCACGAGGCATGTGGCGTCTTCGGGGTCTACGCTCCAGATGAGGATATAGCTCGGCTTACCTTCTTCGCACACTTCGCTCTTCAGCACCGTGGCCAGGAGAGCGCGGGGATTGCTACCAGCGACGGTAACAAAATCCAGGTTTACGCCAACATGGGGCTGGTCTCACAGGTCTTCAGCGAGGCTTCTCTGGCCAACCTGGGCGGGCACATCGGCATCGGCCATAACCGCTACTCTACCACCGGCTCAAGCCAGAAATGTAACGTCCAGCCTATCATCGTCGGCAAGGGGTCTGAAGCGATTGCCGTGGCCCATAACGGCAATATCATCAATGCCAAGCACCTTCACGAGGAACTGAGCGGCCATGGTTTCACCTTCAGCACTTCTACCGATACCGAGGTCATCGCCAACCTTATTCTCTCTTCCCCGGAAAGAAAGTGGGTTGACCGGATACGATATGCCATGCACCGCCTGCAGGGCGTTTATTCCATGACGGTGATGACCCAGGATAGCCTGCTCGGGGTGCGGGACCCGCTCGGGGTGCGGCCGCTTTCCCTGGGCACCATCAACGGGGGCTGGGTGATTGCTTCGGAGACGTGCGCTCTTGACCACATCGGGGCGGAATTCTTAAGAGAAATCGAGCCCGGTGAGATTGTCGCCATTAACGCCGATGGCCTGGTGAGCTACCGCGAACCATCGGAGCGAAAAGGCCTCTGTATCTTCGAGTTTATCTACTTTGCCCGTCCCGACAGCGTCATCAACGGACGGCTGCTTTATCCCGCCCGGCAGGCGATGGGGGAGATACTGGCCCAGGAGCACCCGGTGGACGCTGACCTGGTGATGGGGGTGCCTGACTCCGCAACCGCCGCCGCCCTCGGTTACGCCAGCTACTCCCGGATACCGCTCTGCGAGGGGTTGCTCAAGAACCGTTACGTCGGTCGCACCTTTATCGAGCCCGACCAGCGCATCAGGAACCTCGGCGTCAAGCTGAAGTTCAACCCGCTGCCCCAGGTGCTGGACGGTAAGCGGGTGGTGGTGGTGGACGACAGCATTGTCCGCGGCACCACCACGCCCCAGGTGGTCAGGATGCTGAGGAAGGCCGGGGCCAGGGAAATCCATATGCGCATCTGTGCCCCGCCGATTCGCTACCCCTGCTTTTTCGGGGTTGATATGGCCACCCGCTGGGAGCTGATTGCCGCGCAGAAATCGATACCCGAAATCCGCGATTACATCGGGGCTGATTCCCTGGGCTATATGAGCGTGCCCGGGCTCATCAAGGCGGTGGCCCTGCCCCGGGAAACTTTCTGTCTGGCCTGCTTTACCGGTGACTATCCCATCCCGGTGCAGCTCGAGATGGACAAGCTGGCCCTGGAGAATGGCGCTGCCGCCGAATACCGCAGCCCTTACGGCATCAAGGCCTGAAGCCGCCGCTCCGTCCTGGTCACCGGTCATCTGGCGTTTGCGTCCAGGCACCCCGAATGCTATGATTGAGCCGGCACTAATTTACCCTATTATTAGCCGGGAGTAAAGACATCAGCCAGGCCTATGCCAAAGCCGGCGTCGATATCGCCGCCAAGAGTATCTCCAATCGCCTTATCGGCAGGGTAGCCGCCACTACCTATCGCCCGGAAGTGCTGAGCGAAGTCGGCTTCTTCAGTGGTATGTACGACTTCAAGGGTTACCGCAACCCCGTCCTGGTATCCAGCACCGACTCGGTGGGCACCAAGGTAAAAATCGCCGTGGCGCTGGCTAAATATGATACCGTCGGCATTGATATTGTAAATCACTGCGTTAATGACATTTTCACCTGCGGCGCAAGCCCCATTTTCTTCCTCGACTATATCGGCATCGGCAAGCTGGTGCCGGAGAAGGCCGAGGCTATCGTCAAGGGGCTGGCTTGGGCCTGTCGCGATGTAAACTGCGTCCTCATCGGCGGGGAGACCGCCGAGATGTCCGATATCTACCGTGGAGACGACTTTGACCTGGCCGGTTTCATCGTCGGCGTGGTGGAGAAAGACGAAATAATCACCGGCAAGAAAATCGCCGCCGGCGATGCTATCCTTGGCCTGGCTTCCAGCGGTCTGCATACCAACGGCTACACCCTGGCGCGCAAAATCTTTGGGTCCAGCCGGTCGGCGCTGCGCAAGCGCTACCCCGAGTTGGACAAGCCCATCGGCGAGGTGCTTTTGGAGCCGCACCGCAGCTATCATAATTTGCTAAAGCCTCGCCTGCCGCTTATCGAGGGGCTAGCGCACGTCACCGGCGGCGGCTTCTATGATAACGTGCCCCGCATCCTGCCGGAAGGCCTGGCGGCCCGTTTCCAGAGCCGGGCGTGGCCGGTGCCCCCCGTTTTCCAGCTAATCCAGCGGTTGGGCGGTGTTGGCCATGATGAGATGTACCGCGTCTTCAACATGGGCATCGGCATGGTGGCCATCTGCTCGCCGGAAAACGTAAGCCGGCTCACCGGGCAACTGCCCGAGATTATGGTCATCGGCGAGGTGGCCAAGCAGAAGGGTGATGCCAGGGTTACCATAGATTAACCCGGGACTCTTTTGTGAAAGCGAGGACGTTTATGCGGGCGATTATCAGTGTTTCCGATAAGACCGGTGCCGTTGACTTTGCCCGGGGATTGACTGGGCTGGGTTTTGAAATCTTCAGCACCGGCGGCACTTTTAAGGTGCTGGCCCAGGCTGGTGTGGCGGTGCGCGGTATTTCCGAAATCACCGGCTTCCCGGAAATCATGGACGGCCGCATCAAGACCCTGCACCCTGCCGTCCACGGCGGTATCCTCGCCCGGCGCAAGCTCCCGCAGCACATGGCGCAGCTGGCCCAGCACGGCATCGAGACGATTGACCTGGTGGCGGTAAACCTCTACCCCTTTGTCGGGACGGTCTCAAAGGCCGGCGTAAGCCTGGAAGATGCCCTGGAGAATATCGATATCGGCGGCCCGACCATGATTCGGGCGGCGGCCAAGAACTTCCCGGATGTCATCGTCCTGGTGAGCCACGATGATTACGCGCCGGTCCTGGAGAAATTGCGCGGCGGCAAAGTTGACGAGTATGAGCGCCGGCGGCTGGCCCAGAAGGCATTTGCGCACGTTGCCTATTACGATACCGCCATCAGCCAGTACCTGGGCCAGGGCATGGCTGGCTTCCCCGAAGAACTAACTGTCGCCATGAGCAAGCGCTACCCGCTGCGTTACGGGGAAAATCCCCACCAGGCGGCGGCTTTTTATGCCGAGCCGCAGGTCGTCCCGGGGCGGGACACCGGCATCACCTGGGCCGAGACGCTCTGGGGCAAGGAGCTTTCCTTCAACAATATCCTTGATGCCGACGCTGCCTGGGCGGTGGTCACCGATTTTGCCGCTCCGACGGTGGCCATTATCAAGCACACCAATCCCTGCGGGCTGGCCAGCCACCGTGATATGGTTGAGGCTTACCGCCTGGCCTTGAGCGGCGACCCGGTGGCCGCTTTCGGCGGCATCGTGGCGCTGAACCGGTCGGTTACCAAAGCCTGCGCCGGGGAAATCAGCCAGACGTTTTACGAAATCGTGATTGCCCCGGAGTTCGAGCCAGCGGCCCTTGAGCTGCTAAAGCGTAAAAAAGACCTGCGCATTCTAAAACCGTCGCTACCGCCGTCTTACGGCGTTTCCCATGAAGGCTACCTGGATTTCCGCCGGGTGAGGGGTGGCTTTCTGGTGCAGAGCTCCGACTCTCTGGCCGAGGATAATGTCAACCTGCGCCCCGTGACCAGGCGTAAGCCGACCGAGGCGGAAACAAGCGACCTGCTCTTTGCCTGGCGGGCGGTCAAGCACATCAAGTCGAACGCCATCGTGCTGGTCAAAGATAAGATGCTGGTCGGCATGGGGGCAGGGCAGCCCAGCCGCATCGTGAGTGCCCGGATTGCCGGCGAGAGGGCGGGCGAGAAGGCGAAGGGCAGCGTGCTGGCTTCGGACGCCATGTTCCCTTTCCCGGACGTGGTCGAGGCGGCGGTCGCCATGGGGGTGACCGCTATCGTGCAGCCGGGCGGCTCCATCCGCGACGAGGACTCCATCAGGGCGGCTGACGAGCACAACATCGCCATGGTCTTTACCGGCGAGCGGCATTTCAGGCACTAGGGTATTCCGGGCTGTAAGCCAATTGCCAAGGGGGTGTTAAATGATTTCTGGGAAACTGCAAGAACTCTACGACCGGTATTCATCCCCAGACGCGCATTTAGTACCGGAGGGAAATTTTGTTTCCTGTGGTGTCGTTAACGATGAGGCTTATGATTCCAGCAGCCCAAAGCTGGTCTGTGTGTTGAGAGAGCCCAATGATAAAAAACAAAGTCACAATTGGTTAATACCTGAGCTTTTGCGTCAGCGCATAGATAAAGGCAAACTTGGCATGTGGAGAAAGGTTGGGGTGTGGAGCTACGCAATTCATAACGGCTTTCCCGAATATACCGCCATCAATAATCGGCACATTAGTGCAAAGGGATTGAAATATATTGGCATGACGAACCTGAAAAAATCAGGTGGTGGGGGCACGGCAAATTATCAGGCTGTTCGTGAATATGCCACGAAGACCATCGAACTCTGGAAATCCGAACTCGAAATCATGAACCCCGACGTCATTCTTTGTTGCGGCACATTCGGGATAGTCACCGATTTGCTCGGATTAAAAACATTCCGGATGGATACTCAGCGAATGAAAAGAGGCTATCTTTATTACGCAGTCTGGAAGAGGGATGCTGGGAATTCACTGTTGCTCAGGTTTTATCATCCGGCCTCCAGATTTGAAAAAGGCGTGCTATACGGGCTATTGAAAGAAGCTCTCGTGGAGTTGCGTGAGAAGGGCTTGTGGCATAGTTAGGAAGATGTCGGTTTTATCGCCCGAAGGCGCAGGATGCGCTTGGTCTTGGGGGTCACTTTCACCCGCTCGTCGGTGCGGTAGCCCACCAGCCAGATGATGCCTTCCCGCGAGACTACCAGTGGCACCCGTTCTCTCAGGTAAGACGGGATTTTGGCGCTAATCATAAACTCCCCCACCTTTTTGGAGGCATCTAAACCCAGCGGCTCAAAGCGGTCTCCCCGGCGGCGGCCTCTTACCGAAAGCTCGGAGCCGGTGCGGTCAAAATCGAAGTAAGCGGTGAGGGGGTCGGCCTCCGGTTTCATCGCCCCGGGGGTGATGACCGAGGCCGCAAAGCGCCAGCCCGCAAAGCGGGTGGTTCCGGGTACGGCGAGGGCGGTCTCGCCTTCCAGGGCGGGATAAGGCGCGAGCCGGGGGATGTCCCGGGTGAACCGGTAGCAGTCATAATCGCTCAAAAAAACAATGCCGCCGGGCAGGCTGATTTTTCTGCCGGCAGGCTTATCAAGCACCTTCATCATCATCTCTTCGAGGTGGCGGCTCTCGATGTCTTTTAAGTCGCCCGCCATCTTCTCCAGCGCCAGGCGGAGCAGGTAGCGCTGCGGCACGACTGGCAGACGGTCGAAGCCGTCCCGGTTGAAGGCGATGCTTTCATTCTTCTCTTCGGCGACGCCGGGCCAGAGCCTGGCCGCCTCGTTTGCCAGGTGGGCGATGTCATCGCCGGCGATATGGCCGAGCCTCACCAGGGCCTCGCTTACCGCGGGGTTGTAGCTCTTAAGCAGCGGTATTAGCTGGTGGCGCAGCCGGTTGCGCAGCGGTGACAGGGAGAGATTGGAGGCATCGAGCCGGGGCTCCAGATGGTGTTCGGCGCAGTAGTCCAGCGTCTCCTGGCGGCTTGTTTCCAAAAGCGGCCTTACGACGGTGATTTCATCACCGGTGGCTTTGTCCCGCCATTTGCTTAACGGCTCAAGCCCCTTCAGTCCCCTGGTGCCGCTGCCCCTTACCAGGTGCAGGAGGATGGTTTCCACGTGGTCGTCGCGGGTGTGTGCCACCGCTACCCGGCTAGCCCCGATGTCCCTGGCGACCTCCGCCAGGAATTGATAGCGTACCTGGCGGGCGGCTTCTTCCAGCGACTGGCGGTGTTTTTTCTGGTGGGACTTGACATCGCGCTCATCAATCGTAGCGGGAAGCTGGAGTTTTCGCGCCAGGCCGGCAACGTAGCTGGCTTCGTCATCGGCCTCGGGGCGCAGCTTGTGGTTTAAGTGGGCGATGTGCAGGCTTAAATCCTGGTCGTGCAGGCCCGCCAGCAGGTGAAGAAGACAGACCGAGTCCGGCCCTCCTGAGACGGCCACGAGCAGGGGTTCTCCCCCGGCCACCAGGCAGTGTTTTTGGATAAAGGCCAGCACTCTCGGTGCGATGGTGGCTCGCCGGGGCTGTCGCCGGTCTTTTTTCTTTCCGCAGGGGTTCGGGGCTGTCATCGGCCAGTTAAGTACCTTATGATGCAGAGTTATCCTATTTTATCGACAGAATGAGCCGGGTGCGGTTAATAGCCTGTGGGTATTCCTCGAAGCCCAGGGCCAGGCAGACCTGCTCCGGCCGGCCCGAGCCCAGGTTATCACAGCGCAGCCGCATGCCGATGGTGGCTTCCGGAGCCTGGTAACCGGCCAGCCAGAGGTCGTCGATGAGCGGTCTTAAGTCGTAGCTTTTGGTGCCGGTGTCCCGCTGGTGCTGCCAGGGCAGTTGTTCTGTGGCCAGCAGGGTGTCGATTCGGGACTTGGCCGCCGCGTCGTCGAAGGGGATGTTAACCCTGACCAGGTATTCGGCAAAGCGGGTCTGAGATTGCAGTGAAGGGTAGATGGCCGGGATGGCGTTTGCCCCGAGCAGCCCCAGGCCCGGGGTTAGCTGCTGGCTCACCGCGGCGCTAAACCAGTGAGGTGAGACCCACCGGGTGCAGAAGATGTCCATCAGCTCGGCCTGGCTGGTGACTCCCAGGGCCAGCGCCGCCGCCAGTGAAATGCGGGGGTGGGGGTTAAAGCCTTCGGAGTATGCCAGGGGGATGGCGGCCCTGGCCATAATGCGCTGCCAGAGCCGGATGATGTCCAGGTGGGAAATGAATTTGATTTCCTCTCCCCGGGAGAACTTAATTCGCAGACGCTGCATCTTTTTTCCGGCTGCCCCCCTCTTTGTTTAGCATGATTTCTTCAATCTTCAGGCCGCGCATCCTGGTAATGACGAATTTCAGGTCCTTGTACCTTATGCGCTCCCCCTCTCTTGGTATCCGCCCCAGCAGGTGGAGAATGAAGCCGGCTACCGTCTCATATTCGCCCGCTGGCAAATCGATTCCCATCTCTTCATTGGCTTCCTCGATGCGCATGCCGCCGTCCACCTGGAAGGTGGACTCGTTGATGACTTCGTACTCTTTTCCGGCGGTGGCCAGCTCGTCGCCAACCGGGCCGACGATTTCTTCAACCAGCCGGCTCAAAGAGACGATGCCGGCGGTGCCGCCGTGCTCGTCAATCACCACCGCCAGGCGGAAATTATTATCGCGCATCTCGGCAAAGAGGTCATTGATGGGCTTGGATTCCGGCGTGAAATAGGCCGGGCGGATTAAATCGTCAATCAGGCTCTCGCTGGTCGCGGTGTTTTTCGCCAGGCTCATCAGGACGTCTTTTACCGAGAGGACGCCGACGATATTGTCCATGTTCTCCAAAAAGACCGGGAAGCGGGAACGGGGAGACTCGGTGTACAGTTTCAGAAAATCGCCGAGGCTCTTGCCCTGCTCGATTCCGACCACTTCGAGACGGGGGGTCATCATTTCGCGGACGGGCCGCTTGGCGAAATCAAAGACGGCGTGCAGCATTTCTGCCTGGGACTCTTCGATGTTGCCTTCCTTGTGTACCGCCGAAATCATGGTGCGGATTTCCGCTTCGCTGGCCAGCAGTCTGGACGTTGGGGTGCCGCCGAACATCTTGGTAAAGCCGGAAGCGATGAGGCTCAGCACGAAGACGAAGGGCGTGAATAGCCAGGCGAGGAACTTGACCGGCCCGGCGAATACCAGGGCAAGGCGCTCAGCGTGGTGGGTGGCCAGGGTCTTGGGAGTCGCTTCCGCGAAGATGAGCAGTATGATGGTCACGGCGATGGTGGTCACGATAACCGCTTGTCCCTGCGGCAGGTGGTAGCTTAAGGCCAGGGCGGTGGCCAGGGCGGCCGCCGCAGTCTGTACCAGGTTATTGCCCAGCAGGATGGTTGACAATAGTTTTTCGGGTCGTTCAACCAGTTTGGCAATCTGCCGGGCGCCCTTGACCCTGGTCTGGACCATATGCTCGATGCGGTATCTGGGCAGGGAGATAAAGGCAATCTCCGCGCTCGAAAAAAAGGCAGATAGCAGCAGACAGAGCAGCAAGAGTACTACGATATACAGGGTATCAATGCTCATACTTAAATCACCTGCAAAAGGGAATTTGGGAAAGGCCGGTACTATTTAGGTCATCATAGCATCGGCCGCAAGAAGGTGTCAAAGAAGATGGCTTGCCACGTCTGTGCTATAATTTAGGCGTTATGCTCGTACTCGGTATTGAGACTTCCTGCGATGAGACCGCCGCCGCGGTCGTCG
>JAZDKE010000047.1:0-6223 GCA_043803245.1 Chloroflexota bacterium | reverse complement strand
ACATCGGCTACGCTTAAGTCAAGACCGGCCGGCATACCTTCGATAATCACCAGGCAGGCCGGGCCGTGGGACTCACCGGCGGTTAGAAATCGCAACGCTTGTTTCTCCTTTTCAGACTCCAGTCACCATATTGGCAGCCGGGTTGAGGGAATCACCGGTGGTTAGGAATCACACCGCCCTTGATTCCCCTTTTAAGACTTTGGCAAGGGCCTGGCCCATTTGCACGGCCGGCGCGGCTTGGCCGGTGAAAAGCTCAAACTGGCGGATTGCCTGGTAGAAGAACATCTTGTGCCCGTAGACAACCTTGCCGCCGGCTTTTTTGGCTTCGCTGAGCAGGCGGGTCTCCCGGGGCCGGTAGATAACATCGAAGACGACCAGGCCGGGGTGCAGGTAGGCCGCGGGCACCGGGAGCTCGTCCACCGCCGGCCACATGCCTACCGGCGTGGCGTTAATCAGGATATCGGCGCCGGCGATTTCCCGAAGGCGGTCAAAGCCGCCGGAACTTTCCGCCCCGACCCGGGCTGCCAAATCGGCCGCCTTCCCGGGTGTCCGGTTTAAGATAACGAGATGGCTGCCTTTGTGCTTTAAGGCCAGGGCGATGGTGAGGGCGGTTGCCCCGGCGCCCAAAAGCACCGCCTTTTTCCCCCTGAGGGGAGTCTTCTCGGAAAGCGCCTTGAGCGCGGCGTCATAATCGGTGTTGTAGCCTTTCAGGTGGCCGTTACGGTTAACGATGGTGTTGATAGACCCGATTTCCCGCGCCCGGGTGTCAACTTCGTCAACGTGTTCCAGCGCGCTGGTCTTGTGGGGGATGGTGATGCTCATGCCCGTAATACCCAGCGCCCGCATAGCGGTGATAGCCGGCCCGGCTTCCTTCGTCCGGAAGGCGAGGTAAACGTAGTTCAGACCCAGTGCCTGGTAGCCACGGTTGTGCACCAGCGGCGAAAGCGAGTGCGCCACCGGGTCACCGATGAGACAGCAAACTTTGGTTTCGGCATTAAGCACGGCTTTCTCCCATTGCCAGAAGTCTGATGATAGTCTCAGCCACCGCTTCCGGGGTGGCAGCGTCGGTGTCCACGATGAAATCAGCCGCCCGCTGGTAAACGGGCAGGCGCTCTTTTAGTGTCGCCGCCATATCCTCTTCCGGCGGCCTGCCCGTGAGGCTGGGCCGGGATGGGTCGTGCTGCGTCCTTTCCAGCAGCGTTTCGAGACTGGCGCGCAGCCAGACCAGTTTTCCGGTTTTTTTGAGCGCCCGGACGTTGGCCTCGGAGCTGACCACGCCGCCGCCGGTGGCATTTACGGTGTTATTCAGGCGGGCCACGGTGCGGACCACCTCGGATTCGATTTTTCGAAACTCGGGCCAGCCGTGGCGGGCCACGATTTCGCTTACGCTCATTCCGGCCTTTTTGGTAATCATCTCGTCCATCTCGATAAAACGCCTGCCCATTCTTGCGGCCAGAAGCCTGCCCACCGAAGTCTTGCCGCTGCCCCGCATGCCGATAAGCACGATGTTCATCGGGGCTTAAATTTCCTGGAATCTGGCGCCGATTTTGGCCAGGTCGCGGAAGAAGTCCGGGTAAGACTTGCTCGCCGCTTCGGCACCGTTGATGACCGTTTCCCCGCTGGCGAAAAGCGCCGCGGTGGCTAAACTCATAACCAGGCGGTGGTCATTGTGTGACTCGAATTCGGCCCCTTTGGGTTTGCCGCCGGTAATCAGCATGGTGTTTTCGGTAACAGCAACCGCCACCCCCATCTTGCGCAGTTCCATCGCAGTGTGGTTGATGCGGTCGGTCTCCTTGTAAATCAGGTGCCCGATGTTCTTAATCAGCGTCTTTCCCCCGGCGAAAGCGGCGGTCATCGCCAGCGGCTGTACAATATCCGGGTAATCACCCATGTCCTGGGTAATGCCGACGAGGGGCTTTTGCCGGCTCACCGTAAGCCCATCTTTGCCGTAACTTACGTCGCAGCCCATGCGGGCTATCAGGTCCAGGAAGTGACGGTCACCCTGGACTGACCTGGGATTTAAGCCCGTAACCGATACCGCCGTCCCGCCGATGGCGCCCATGGCGAAGAAATAGGCCGCCGATGAATAATCGCCCTCGATTTTGTACTCACAGCCCCGGTACCTCTCCCCGGCGGTCACCACGAAGTGCTCGTAGTTGAGATTCCCGACCTCGCCGCCGAAGTGGCGCATGGCCTCGATGGTGACGTCCACGTAGGGCTTGGAGAGGAGTTCGCCGCTGATTTTCAGGCGCACGTTGCGCCTGGCGTAGGGAGCTACCATGAGCAGCCCGCTTACGTGCTGGGAGGTAATCATGCCGCTCACCACCACTTCTCCGCCCAGCAGCGTCCCGCCGTAGATTTCGATGGGGGGGAAACCATCCCGGTTGATAGAGTTGGCCCTGATGCCCAGCGCCTTGAGTGCCACGAGCAGGTCGCTCACCGGCCGCTGGTAGAGCCGGGGCTCGCCTTCGAAGACGACCCGGCCTTGCGTGAGGGCGGAAAGCGGGGCCACCATCCTCACCGTGCTGCCGGAGTTGCCCACGAAGATGGTTTCCCGGCCGGGCTGGACGGAAAACTTGCCGTCACGCCCTTCGATTTTTACGGTGTTACCCTCGGTCAGGATGTTGGTGCCCAGGGTGCGCAGGGCGTCGGCGGTGTAGCGGGTATCGTCGGCGTCCAGGTAGTTGGTTATCACCGTCTCTCCCCGGGCGAGTGCCCCGAGTATCAGTGCCCGGTGAGTGTAGCTCTTTGATGGTGGCGCGGCCAGATGGCCGCTCACCGCTGATGGCATTACTTTCAGCCTCAAACTATGCGGGCTCCTTGAGATGTCTTACCAGTGCCTGGAGGCCGAGGCGGTAGCTTTCGGCCTTGAAGCCGGAAATCTGGCCCAGGGCGACCGGGGTGATGACTGACCTGCGGCGGAAACCTTCTCTGGCCTGGATGTTGGAAAGGTGCACTTCAACCACCGGCTTCCCGGTGTCTGCCAGGGCATCGCGCAGCGAGCAGCTGTAATGGGAAAGTCCCCCCGGATTAATCAGGATGCCCGCCGCCATAGGGCTGGACTGCTGGATGAAGTCGATGATGGCGCCTTCGTGGTTGGACTGGAAGAATACCAGCTCGCAGCCAAGTCCCAGGGCGTCGCTTTTTAATGCCTCCTCAATCTGTTTTAAGGTGGCCGTGCCGTAAAGGGCCGGGTCCCTCTCGCCCAGACGGTTCAAATTGGGGCCGCTTATTACCAGTATCTTCATCGGCAGACCTCCGAGAGGACTTGACTCACTACCGCTTCCGGTACTTTACAATTTACCACGCCGCGGCCTACTTCTGCCAGCAGTACCCAACGGGGTTCGCCGCCGCTCACTTTCTTGTCGAATTTGATGTTGGCCAGTAGCTCCGGGGGTGATACCCGGGTGGTGCGGGTGGGCAGCCCGAACTTGTTGAGCACCGCTCCTATCCCTGGCAGCGAATCCCCCGCCAGCATGCCCAGGCGGGCGCTGATTTTGCTTGCCGCCACCATGCCGAAGCTGACCGCTACCCCGTGCTGCCCTTCGAGGCCGCAGGCAGCTTCCAGGGCGTGGCCGACGGTGTGGCCAAAGTTGAGGATAGCCCGCTCGCCGGTGCGCTCGGTCTCGTCGGCCATTACCACCCTGGCTTTCAAAGCGGAGCACCGCTCGATGATGGACACGAGCTCGGCGGGTTTGAAGTCGGCGTCTTTTTTGCGCTCTAATCTCTCGAAGAGGTCTTTGTCCATGGCCAGCCCGTACTTCACCACTTCAGCCAGGCCGTTTCTCATCTCGGCCGGCGGCAGTGACTTTAGAAAATCGATATCGGAAATGATGGCTTTCGGCTGGTAGAAGCTGCCGACCATGTTCTTCTTGCCGCCGAAGTTGATGCCCACCTTGCCGCCGATGGCGCTGTCAACCTGGGCCAACAGCGTGGTCGGTAGCTGGAGATAGTCAATGCCCCGGAGGTAGCTTGCGGCGAGATAGCCGGCGACATCGCCAACCACACCGCCGCCCAGCACGACCATGAGAGCGTTACGGTCGATGCCGTTTTCCAGAAGGCACCGGTAGCCTTCGGCCAGATGCTCGAATGACTTGGCGGCTTCGCCGGTAGTGAGGCTTAACTTTACTACCTTTTTGCCGCTTTGCTCAAGGATAGTCCCGACCTGGTCGCCGTAGAGGCGGCCGGTTGTCTGGTCGGTGACCAGTACCAGGCTGGAGTAGGGTCTAAGGTCGATGAAATCGCCAATACGGCCGGCGAGGCCGCGCCCGATGAACACCGACCACGACCGGGTCGCGGTAATCTGGCATGGAATCTCAAGGCGCTTTTCGGGCAAGCTCAAATGCCGTTACCCCCTGATTATTTGGTGCCGCCAGTCCGGGGCAGCCGGTGAATCTCCCGGTGGATGCGCCGGCAGGCGTCGATGATATTTTTCAGCTCATCAGGCGTGACCGACTGGGGCCCATCGACCAGGGCTTCGGCCGGATTGTGGTGCGTCTCAATCATAAGGCCGCTCGCGCCGGCGGCGATGGCGGCGCAGCTCATGCTGAAGATGAGGTCGCGGCGTCCGGTGGCGTGGCTGGGGTCAACGATGACCGGCAGGTAAGACTCCTTCTTGATAGCGGGCACCGCCGCCAGGTCAAGGGTGTAGCGGGTGAAGCTCTTGCCCTTGCCGATGGGGAGGATGCCCCGCTCGCAGAGGATAATGTTCCGGTTGCCTTCGACCGCGATGTATTCCGCGAAGGAAAGGAACTCTTCGATACCCGCGCCGAAGTGCCGCTTGAAGACCACCGGCTTGCCCGTCTGGCCGACCTTGCTCAGCAGGTCCTGGTCGTACATGTTCCTTGCGCCAATCTGGATGATGTCCACGTACTGGGCGATGAGGTCAACCTGGCTTTCTCCCCGGGCCTCGGTGATGACCGGCATTTCGAACCGGTCTCCGGCCTCGCGCAGCCAACTGAGGGCCTCGCGCGCCTCTTCGAGATTGCTTGAGCCCAGGCCCTGGAAGGTGTAGGCGCTGGACCGCGGCTTGAAGATGCCGCCCCGGAGTATCTGGGCGCCGGCTTTCTTGGCCCCCTCGGCGATTTTGAAGAGCTGCTCTTTGTTCTCCACGGCACAGGGCCCGGCGATGAACACGGGTTCGCCCTCGCCCACCTTGATATTGCCCACCTTAATGGTGCCGTGCTTGTCCGGGTCGTCGGTTAGCCGGCCGTATTCCCGGCTGATGAGCTTGTAGGGAGTCTCAATGCGTAGTGTCTCCTTGACCCCGGGCAGGGCGTCGAAACGGGCAAAGTCTATCTTTCTTTCGTCGCCAACGATGCCGATGACGCTGCGGAAATCACCCCGGCTGACATCGGCTTTCAAGCGGAGGCGCTTGATTTCTTTGATGACGTTTTCAATCTGCTCTTTGGTTGCCTCGCTGCTCATGATAATCACGGGCTGCCTCCCTAAAATAGAGAACCCTCCGCGTGGGAGGGTCACTTAGCGTTTTTCGACTTGCCTGGCTACGGTTTACCGCGTTTTAAGCAAATCCCCCCCAGCGCACCGGGTGCGCCCCGTAAAGTAATCGGCGTAATACCACTGGGGAACCAGACATCTCATCTCTTATTTGCCTCTTATGCCAGTGTTTGGCATATTATCATAGTTGTGGTTGGCTGTCAACCGTGTAGCGGTTTTTCTTGGTAGCGGCTCTCAGCAGCAGGCTGGTGCAGATTAAACCGAGAAGGCCGAAGACCGAGGCGATGTTGAAGACCCAGCCGGTGCCCATCCTGGTGGCGACATAGCCCAGCAGGCTGGCGGAGAAAGAGCCGATGCCGAAGCTGCAGAAGAAATAGATGCCGTATATGCGGCCGCGCCAGCCAAACGGGGTGTAGTCGGCTACCAGGCTGTTGTAGACCGGCTGGCCCATAAAATGGAAGAAAGCCAGGCTGGTAGCCGAGGCCAGCAGCGATGTCCCGGTGCTGTTACCCACTGCTAAAAGCAGGGGGACGACCGCCAGGGCTACAAAAAAGACCAGGCGCTCCCGGAGCCAGCGCTCGGCGAGATGTCCGCCGATGAACTGGCCGCCGACGCCGAAGACCAGGGCGAATGTGGTGAAGGAGCCGGCAATCATGACCGCGTCCAGGTTTAAGAAGCTGAGTTTCACCCCCTGGCTCAAATGCAGGGGCAGGAAGGTTACCAGGCCGCGGTAGATGAGGCCGTTCCAGACCTGGATGGCGAAGAC
>JAZDKE010000046.1:0-26281 GCA_043803245.1 Chloroflexota bacterium | reverse complement strand
AGACTGACAAAAGTGCGAGTCGCAAATCAATTTTGCGGAGTATTTGACCGATATTTGGGGATATCGCCACATAAATACGCTATGGCAAGGAACCTTCTCACCAATCCTGCACAGGCTTAAGGTAATTTTGCAAGAGGCTCTAACAATAATCAATAACACATTTATGAATAAATTTCGTACCCTATCAAAACCTTTCCTTCTTCGATAATGCCTCAACCGGCCCTTTGTACACTTATCACAATTGCAGTAAGGATGATGCCCATCATAATGTACGTTTCTCTGAGTTTGATCATGCCTACTATACGATGACATATCACACAACCTCGCCTGTTGTTATTTCTACAATAATGACGTGAACCCCTATTCAGTGCGTTTTAAATTCCTTCACTACCTGGATATTCGATTTAGGTCAGTCAACTTACATGACAGCTTAAAGTTTTACAAAGCACCGCTGTCTTAATCCAGCCGCTAGCCTAACACGAAAACTGGCTCGGTGTTTGAGAGAGCAGAGAGGTTATATCGAGTTATCCTTGCATTATCTTTTTAAATACAGTAGAACCTTTTGAATATATTTTGTATTCTCTTGATTTAGAAACGAATTCTTTACAACCATCTTCTATTTTTACATTTGGTCTTCTGGAATCACGACAAGTATCCTGATAATTCCACTTACAATCCTCGCAAATAATCATGCTGTTGCCTCCGAATAATTGTGCTTGACATTATATCACGGCTGCGTCCCATAACTGGTGAATATTCGATCTGGCCCTATCCTAATACCCTGCTGCTATCTCAGTCAAACCCTTTAAGCGACCACTGCACTTTTGCTTGAAATGCTATTCGGGCAACAAATCAGTATTAAGTGACATCCGAAGAAAGAGTCGCAGCGAGGCGATCAAAGGTTGCTTAAAGCGCGAAGCTCTCTCCCATCCGGATTCGTTACAATGAGCTTCCTTATCCAGTCCTCAATTGCCAGCACCTCGACGCCGGAAAACAATACTTTTATGAGTGGCGACTGTTCAAAGCCACTCGCCCCGATTTCCTCTTCAACAAACCGCGTACGAAGTCACTCTAGCGTCCGCTTGGCATCTTCCCAGAGAGCGTTCTGCCCCTCAAGAGATAGCTCGCCGAAGCTCTGTCCCCGCTCGCGTGATAGCTCTTCCATGCGGACAAAGCGGCGGTAAAAGCGCCGGTTGGCCTCCCGGAGCGCTACCTCCGAGTTAATTTCCAGCCGCCGGCCAACGTTCACCATGGTAAAGAGCAGGTCACCGAACTCGGCTTCCCGCTCAACCCGGTCACCGGCATTCTGGAACTCGCTAACTTCCTCGACCAGCTTTTCGATAACGCCGCTGGTGCTTTCCCAGTCAAAGCCCAGCCGGGCCGCCCGCCCCTGCACCGACTGGCTGTAAGCCAACGCCGGCATCTGGGGGGGGACGCTGTCCAGCGCCGAGACCGCCTCTCCCCGCTCCGCCCGCTTGAGCTTTTCCCAGTGGGTAACCACCTCGCCGGCATCCCGCAACTTTTCCGAAGCAAAAACATGGGGGTGGCGGCTGATGAGTTTCCGGTTGATGCCGCTAAGAACGCTTGCCAGGTTAAACTCACCCGCCTCTTCCGCAATCCGGGACTGGAAAACAACGTGCAGCAGCAGGTCGCCCAGTTCTTCCTTTAGCCTGGTCAAATCCCGCTCGTCAATCGCTGCCAGCACCTCGTAGCACTCCTCGAGCAGTCCCTCCCTGAGTGACGCGTGCGTCTGCTCCCGGTCCCAGGGGCAGCCGCCGGGAGCGCGCAAACGGGCGACGATGCCCACCAGTTCCTTAAAAGGCTCAAGATAATCCGTCATAACGATGGCTTTACCTCCTGGCTAATCTCGGGGCAGCCGGGCACCCGCCAGGTGCCGCTGTCCCCGCAAAAATTCGGCGCCGGACATTACCCGCTTGCCCTCTAGCTGGACCTGGAGTACTGCCAGCACCCCCTCGCCGGTCTGGACGCCAAAAGCATCCCCGGCCAGGGCGACCACCCGCCCCGCCTCACCGGACGCCCTCTCGCCAGCAGGGGCAGCCGCAATGATATTCAGCCTTTTTCCCTGCCAGCGGGTAAAGCTGCCGGGCCAGGGCTGGTAGGCCCGAACCCGCCGCCAGATATCCCGCGCCGGCATTTGCCAGCTAATCTCCCCGTCGTCTTTGGTAATCGCCCGGGAGTAACTGGCCCGGGACTCGTCCTGCGGCCTGGGGATAAGCTCGCCCCGCGACCAGCTACCCAGGACTTCCCCGAGCATACCAGCCCCCACCCGGGAGAGCTTATCGGTCATGGTAGCGGTGGTATCGCTATCGGCGATGGCCACCTGTGCCTGCGATAGGACCGGGCCGCAGTCCAGACCAGTCTCCATCAGCATGACGCTCACCCCGGTAAACCGCTCACCCGCCAGGATAGCGGCCGCCACCGGCGCCGCGCCCCGGTACCGGGGCAATAATGAAGGGTGCAGGTTAATAGCGCCAAGACGTGGAATATCGAGCACCGTCTGAGGTAAAATCTGGCCGTAGGCCGCGACCACGATGACATCCGGCCCAAGCGCCGCAATCTCAGCCACCGTGACCTTCTCTTTCAGGCTGGCTGGCTGGTAAACGGGCAGCCCCAGCCCCTGCGCTACCCTTTTGAGCGGCGGCGCAAGCGGGTGCTGGCCCCGGCCGGAGAGCCGGTCTGGCTGAGTATAGACGCCCCACACCTGGTGCCGATTGGTTACCAGCTGCTCAAGCGAAGGTACGGCAAATTCCGGGGTGCCCATAAAGACAATGCGCAACCTGCTCTCCTAGTACCCAAATTGTAACAATTAATTTTTCTCCCGGCAACCGTCTGCTTTAAGTCTAAAGGGGAGATTTTGCGCAAAATACCTAGCCCGATGGATGTCACAAGGGGTGACGATATGGTAAAACCGCCAGTAACCGGTAGGAAAACCCTTGCTAATAAAGACCGGCGGTATTATCCTATTCCCATCGTTTCGGACTTGCAGCTACCGCCACCAACCGACAGCGTCTTTAGTTCCCGCTAGTTGGGGCATTGCCCGGTGTGGGGGTAGTTTTTGCTAAAAACCAGGATTTTTATGGCTGACCGTACCGCTCGAGAAATCTGGGAAACCGCTCTGGGGGAACTGCAGGTACAGGTCAACAAGTCCAACTACCGCACCTTCTTTGAAAAGACGGTCGGCATAGACCGCGAAAACGACCGGTTCGTGGTGGGCACTCCCTCGGTATTCGTGGCGGAATACCTGGACCGCAACCAGCGCTCCCTCATCGAAAAGACGCTCATCAACCTCACCCACCCCGACGTCAGACTGGTTTTCCGGGTCGCCGGCGGCACCCTGCCCCACCGGGATGAAACCCCAACTCCCCCGAGCGAGGGCACCGTATTCAACCCGAAGTACACCTTCGACACTTTCATCACCGGCGGCGCTAACCGGCTGGCTTACGCTGCCGCCCAGAGCGTTACCGAAAATCCGGGCCACGGCTACAACCCGCTCTTTATTTACGCCGGCGTCGGCCTGGGAAAGACCCACCTGCTGCACGCCATCGGCTGCTCAGCGCTGGCCCGGGGCCGAAAGGTGCTCTACACCAGCGCCGAACGGTTCACCAACGAGTTCGTTAACGCCATCCGGTACAAGCAGACCGAAGATTTCCACCGCAAGTTCCGCACGGTGGATATTCTGTTAGTTGACGATATCCAGTTCATCAGTGGCAAGGAGCAGACCGCGGAGAGCTTCTTCCACACCTTCAACGAACTGCACAACTCGAACCGCCAGATTGTAGTCACCAGTGACCTGTCGCCCAAAGCCCTGCCGCTCATCGAAGACCGCCTGCGTTCCCGCTTCGGCTGGGGACTAACCGTGGACATCCAGCCGCCCGACCTGGAAACGCGCCTGGCCATCCTGCAGGACAAGGCGGTTACCCACGGCGTCCGGCTTTTGCCCGAGGTCATGGAACTCATCGCCCGTCAGGCACAGGGCAATGTCCGGGAGCTGGAGGGAGCGCTGAACCGCGTCATCGCCTATGCCCAACTGGTAGGCGCGCCGCCCTCGCTCGAGCTAGCGGAGAAGGCGCTCGATAGTATCTCGGGGAAAACCGCCGGGGAGGAAGCAAGGGCCGGTGCCGCACCGGTACCGCACGGCCGGGTGATTAGCCTGGTCGCCGAGAACTTCCAGGTGACGCCCGAGGACATCCATGGCCGGCGGCGGGACAAAAAAACCGTCCTCGCCCGGCAGGTGGCCATGTACCTCATCAAACAGCAAAACGGCTGTTCCCTGGCCCAAATCGGCGAGGAGTTCGGCCGCGACCATTCCACCGTCATCTACGCCTGCGAAAAAATCGCTAATGAACTCCGGCACAATGGCTACCTCGAGCGGCTGGTGCGGAACATCCGCGAGAACATGGGGTAGCCGATGGCTATCTCTCCGGACTTCCAGAGCGTTGTTCCCGTAGCTGCCTGATTTATATGGCGGTATTTGTGAAACACTACCCTGGCTGGTAAGAGAGACCTCTTCCACAATTTCTCAACCCCCAGACCGGCGCTCAAGTTATCACCCGACTTTACCCATAATATCCACCGGACAACGTTCCTTCCAGCCTGCGGTAGCCAGATAAACTATGGAAAAGACTTTAGTTTGTGGAAAAGAAGCCAGGCCATCTGAAGCCATACTTAAGTAATTTTACGTAATTTAATCTGTTATCCTGCCTTGTGTTAATATAAGTATTAGTAGATACATATAATCTAACTTAAAGCTCAATAGATACTTAAGCTGCTTATGGTTATAAATGTTAATAACTTGAGAGGATGTTAGGGAAGTTGTTTGACCAGGTAGAAATAAAGGTGAGGTCGGGCCGGGGTGGTGATGGTGCCTCCAGTTTCCGCCACGAAAAGCACGTTCCCTACGGCGGGCCGGACGGTGGCGATGGCGGCGATGGCGGTTCGGTGGTCATCAGGGCCGTGGCTGGCGTTACCACTCTGAGGGAGTTCCGCAATAAAGGCCTCTACCGGGCAGTTGACGGTAAAAACGGCCGCGGCAAGAAAAAGCATGGTGGTAACGGCGGTGATTTGGAGCTGGCGGTGCCGGTGGGCACCCTGGTATGGGACAAAGCGCTGGCCGGGGAGAGCCCGCTAGCTGACCTTGAAATACCGGGGCGGAAAGTGTTGGTGGCTCAAGGCGGCAAGGGCGGCATGGGTAATACCCATTTCGCCAGAGCCACTAACCAGGCGCCCCGCCTAATCCAGAAAGGGGAGGACAGCCGGGAACGCGAAATTATCCTGGAGATGCGGCTTATCGCCGACGTCGGCATCATCGGCTATCCCAATGCGGGCAAATCAACGCTGGTGACGGCTATCTCCGCCGCCAGGCCTAAGGTGGCCAGTTATCCTTTCACCACCCTGGAGCCGGTGCTGTGTGCCGTAGAGCTTGGCGGGCAGAGTGTTATTTTTGCCGAGGTGCCCGGCCTGGTTGATGGCGCCCACCTGGGCCGGGGCCTGGGGCACCAGTTTTTACGGCACGTGCTGCGTACCAGGGTGCTGGTGCTCCTGCTGGACGGTACCTCCGGGGCACCGGCGGAGGATATGCGGCGGCTAGACCGGGAATTAGTCCTCTACGATGCCACTTTGGACGCAAAACCCAAGGTGGTGGCGGTAAACAAGCTTGACCTGCCCCAGGTGCGGGCTGGCGCTGGCCGGGTCGCGGAAGAACTGGCGGCGGCGGGCAGCCGCCCGATTTTCATATCCGCGGCCAACGGCGAAGGCCTTAAAGAGCTGCTGGCCGAGGTAGCGAGGGTGCTTCTCGCGTTACCAGTCGAAAAGGCCGTCCCCCCGTTATCGGAACCCGAGAAGGTCTTTAAGCCCCAGCCGGAAACGGTTGGTCGGGGCAGCTTCCATAAGGAGGGGGACACCTTTGTGGTCAGCGTCCCGGGCCTGGAGCGCATCGTGGCCGGGCCCGGTGGCAGTGAAGCTGAGGTGATAGCCATTTACCGCCGGCGGCTATCGAGGAGCGGCCTTGCCCGGGCGATGGTCAGGGCCGGGGTCAAACCGGGCGATAAGGTCCGCCTGGGAAGTCTGGCATGGGAGTGGCCTTAATATAAGCAGTATCGGCGTGCTGGGGGGCACTTTTAATCCGGTCCATAACGGCCATCTCGCCGTCGCCGGCGAAGTGATGCGCCGCCTAAAACTCGATGAGGTGTGGTTCCTGCCAGCGGGACAGCCCTGGATGAAAACCGGCGAGCCGGTTACCGACGCCGCCCATCGGGTGCGGATGCTGCGGCTGGCCACGCGGGGCAAGCATGATTTCCGTGTCTCGACCCTGGAAGTCGAGCGGCCCGGTGCCACCTACACCGTGGAGACCATGTCCCGGCTGCGGGCAATGCGCGGCCGTGGTGACGAGCTTTATTTCATTATGAGCCGGGCAACTTTAGCCCAGTTACCCGGGTGGCGGGAGCCGGCGAGGCTGATAAACCTGTGCCGCCTGGTGGTCGTTCCCCGGCCGGGGACGCCTGAACCGGACCTCGGAGCCCTGGCTAAACTCATCCCCGGACTATCGCCGCGCGTAATCTTTCTGGATAAGCCCCTGGTTGACATCAGCGCCACCGATATCCGGCGGCGGGTGGCCCGGGGGGAGGGCATCGGCGAGCTTGTCCCGGCGGCGGTGGCGCGGTATATTAAAGAACATGGGCTTTACCGGGGTAATCGCTTTTGAAAATCACCGGCGATTTCCAGGCCGGTACGGGCAGTGGCTATCTATGAAGCCGTGGCGTCAAAAAGGAGAGTTAAGACTATGCCGCCGGTAGTTTCCATCGTGGGCCGCGCGAAGGTGGGTAAGACGACGCTCATCGAGAAGCTGGTCGGGGAACTGGTCTTGCGTGGCTACCGGGTGGCCACCATCAAGCACGCGGAGGAGGCCAGCTTCGACTCACCGGGCAAGGACAGCTGGCGTCACATTAAGGCCGGCAGCGCCGCCGCCGCCTTAAGCACTCCGGGTCAACTGGTGCTCATTGAGCCGCGTCCCGGGGAACTGACGGTGGCCGATATGGAGCGCTTTTTCGGCGAGGACTATGACCTCATCCTGACGGAGGGTTTCAAGGGTGCCGATGCCCCCAAGATAGAAGTCCACCGCCGGGAGGCCGGGCCGCCCTTGAGCGGTCTTACCCGCCTGGTGGCCATCGCCACCGACGAAAAGCTTGAAACTAAAGCCAGGCAATTTTCTCTGGAGGATGTTAAGGGGCTGGCCGACCTGCTGGAGAACGGTTTCATCAAGCCCGGGGCAGAGCGGATTTCGCTCTACGTTAATGGCGAACCGGTGGTTCTCACCGCCTTCCCCCGTAAAATTATCACCAGCATTGTGCTGGGGCTGGCTTCCAGCCTCAAGGGTACCGGCATCATCAGAAGCCTGGATATCAGCCTGAGGCGAAAGCCCGAATAGGGCTGAAATCTTGAGAGAAAGGGCATGCGGTTATGACGGTACGCAAAATCCGGCACCTTCCGAATGAGGCGCTGCGCAGGAAAGCCCGCCGGGTGGCGGCCATTGACCGCTCCGTCCAGCGGCTCATCGATGATATGATTGAGACCATGCAGGACGCCGCCGGGGTGGGGCTTGCCGCGCCGCAGGTGGGGGTTTCCCTGCGCGTCATCGTGTTTCAGATGCCAGAAGAGGAACCGATCGTCATCGTAAACCCCGAGATGGTCAAGACCAGCGATGAGGCCGAGGTCACGGAGGCTTGTCTCAGCGTGCCCGGCTACTCCGGCCAGATAATGCGGTTTGGCGCGGTGACCGTTAAGGGGTTGGACCGGCTGGGGAAACGCATCAGGGTAAAAGGGACCGGGCTCCTGGCGCAGGCGCTACAGCACGAGCTTGACCACCTGGACGGCCGGCTCTACCTCGACCGCATCGAGAGCCCGGAGAAACTGTGTAAGGTGGAGTCCCAAGAGCCGGGAGAGTTAGAAGTGGGTACTGAAGCTGTGAAACCTGGAGAGCCTGTTTGACGAAGTGCCGAAACCTACGGTAGCCTTAGTCATTGGTTTCCGGAGTTATCGGGCGAGGCCAAGCCTCGCCGGGGGACGCTGCCGGGTCTGATATTAGTGACAATCGCACAATTACTGGCCATCGTCATATTTATAGCGATGTTCACCGTTATCATCGCTGGCCGGGTGCGCCGTTTTATCCCTGCCCTGGTTGGCGCCATCCTCACGACGCTGGTCGTTTTTCTCTTCGTCCTGCGTGACCCGGGGCTGGTAGCCCGCGTCCTGAACCTGGGACAGCTTTTCGAGCTTAATTTCTGGCTGCCCCGCGGCATAGAAATGGAGTCCCACGGCGTTAACTGGCAGACCCTGGTCTTTATCGGCGGCATGATGGTCATGGTCGAGGGGCTGGGGGAGGCCGGCTTTTTCCGCTGGCTCTGCCTCTATCTCGCCCGGCTGGTGCGGTGCCGGGTTATCCCCATCCTGCTGGTCTTCATGCTGCTTAGCGGGTTCCTGGCAATGTTCATCGACAGCATCACCGTGATGCTGTTTTTGGCCATTGTCACCATAGAGCTGGCGCGGCTGCTCAAGTTCGACCCGGTGCCGATGATTATCGCCGAAATTTTCGCCGCCAATACCGGCGGCGCCGCCACCATGTCCGGCGACCCGCCCAACATCATCATCGGCACCGCGCTGAACTATACTTTCACCGACTTCGCGGTCAACACCGGGCCCATCGCCTGGGCCGGGATGCTGCTCGCCCTGGGCTTTTTCTACCTGGTCTCCCGCAAGGCGCTTGCCCAGCACGCCGATTCCGAGGAGCTTCTGCGTCTCTCTCCCGAACCTAAAAGCGCCATCACCAGCCGCCGCGGGTTCCTCACCAATGTTGCCATCTTCATACTGGTGGTGGTCTTGCTGGTGACCCATGCCCAGACGGGCCTCTCGGTGGCGATAATCGGAGTTATCGCCGCGCTGCTGACACTGCTGTTTAGCGGCCGGGTAGCGGGCCATCTCATCAAGCGGATGGACTGGCGCACCCTGCTCTTCTTTTTCGGCCTCTTCGTCACCGTCGGCGGGTTGGAGGAGACCGGGGTCTTAAAGATTGTGGCCGGCTACATCGGGGAGTTGTCCGGGGGCAGCCTCTTCCTGATGATTCCCTTAATCCTTTACGGTTCCGCTTTCGCCTCGGCCATCGTGGACAACATCCCCTTCGCCGCGGTGATGGTGCCGGTCATCAGGGAACTTGCGCTGACCACCGGCGTAAGCCTGCCGACCCTGGCCTGGACTTTGGCGCTGGGGACCGATATCGGTGGTAACGCCACCCCCATCGGGGCTTCGGCCAACGTGGTGGGCACGGCCATCGCCGAGCGGGAAGGACATCGCATCGGCTGGGGCCGCTACATCAAGTACGCCCTGCCCGCCACGCTCATCGTGGTGGCGCTGTCTCACCTGCTGCTTTTGGCCAGGTACGCTTAGCGTTTTTCAGTCGAGGTAGCTGATGGTGGCGGGGGGTCTGTCCTTGGTTTCCACCACGATACCGGCGGCTTGAAAGAGGTCGGAAAAGGTGTCGTCCTGGTACTTGCGGAAGGAAACGAAGCGCTTTATCTTAGCGTTCACCAACATCTTGGCGCACAGGCGGCATGGGGTGTGGGTGCAGTAAATGGTGCTGCCCTCGATGCTCACCCCGTGGAGGCTCGCCTGGATGATGACGTTCTGCTCGGCGTGGATTGCCCGGCAGATTTCGTGCCTTTCGCCGGAAGGGATGTTGAGCTCGTCACGCAGGCAGCCCAGCTCCAGGCAGTCCGGGAGGCCGGCGGGCGCGCCGTTGTAGCCGGTGGCCAGTATGTGCTTGTCCCGGACGGCCAGCGCCCCCATGTGGTGTCGGCGGCAGGTAGCGCGCTCGGCGACCACGGAAGCGATTTTTAGGAAATATTCATCGGTTTCCAGGCGTTTTGGTTCCGTCACTATAAAGGCTCCTGAAAATATTTTCGGTTTCGGCAGCTAAAGATTTCATGGTGGCCCCGTTGGCGATTGTGAAGTCGGCCATCGCGATCGGGCCGCCCTTGTTCAGGTTCTCGATTTCGGCGGCGTCGCGGCTGGCGGCTTCCTCCGGCGAGAGGGGCCGCACCGCGCGCTCGGCCAGCCTCCGGTACCTGGTCTTCGGGGATGCCCAGACCGCGACAACGTAAAAGTTCTCCCCGAAATGGGACTTGAGCAGCCGGTATTCCTCCCAGGAGTAAAGGCCGTCAATGACCACGTTGCCGTTTTGCCGGGCGGTCTCAATCCGGGGCAGGTTCAGCTTGGCGTAGGCCGCCATGCCGTGAACTTTTCGCAAGTCCTCCCGGACAAGGCGCTCGTTACTTTCGTTGAGCTTGAGGCCGCGCCGGCGGACTTCCTGGTCGGTAAGGTCGCCGAAGCGCACCCGCTCGAAGCCGTGCTCCTCAAACAGCCGCGCCACTTCCGATTTCCCGGCGCCGCTCAAACCCACGATGGCGACCACTTTCATACGGTTATTAGTATAAGCGGAAGGGGCGGTAAAAAACAAACGGCGCATGCGGGTTGACAGCCGTGTTTCGATTATCGTATATTGTAATACGTATGGTAAAAATAAGATTGAGAAGGGTGGGGGCTAAGCAGAGACCGAGCTACCGGGTGGTGGTCGCCGATTCCCATTCCCCGCGGGATGGGGCTTTCATCGTCCGGCTTGGGCACTTTGACCCTCTCACCAACCCGGAGACCGTCGTCATTGACGAAGAGCAGGCGTTGTACTGGCTGGGGCAGGGGGCTCAACCTACCGAGACCGTCGCCCGGCTACTAGCCAAGGTAGGCATCATGGACAAGTTCAAGAAACTCAAGGAGACACCATGAAAGAACTCGTGGAGTACATCGCCAGGTCCATTGTCAACGTACCGGATGATGTGGTCGTAACCCAAGCGGAAGACGAGCGCGGGATTGTCCTGCAACTCAAAGTAGCCGATGAAGATAAAGGCCGAATAATCGGAAAACAGGGGAGAATCGCCGGTGCCATGCGCACCATCTTGCGCGTCAAAGCCGCCAAGGCGGGCACCCGGGTCACCCTGGAGATTATCTAACTCTCTCTTTCAACCTCAGATAAACTTATCAGGTATAGAGCAGGGATGGTCTGTCTATTTAAGGCCTTCTTTGCTCTTTTCTTTCACATTAAGACTTTCACCAAGACCACACTGTTTTACCGAAATTTGTTCAATTTAGCTAAATTCTGCTTCAAATGGTTGACTTTTTTTAGCCATGCTTTGAGGGTTCTTTAGTATCTCGAGGCTATTATGAGCGAATTCGAAGATTATGATATATTAGCTTATGTCCAAGAAAAGAAGTGAAGCAGTTGATTTGCGGTTTTTACCTCCCTATATAGAGAAGGTACTTAACTCTTCTTCTTGGATTAATCAAGCAGACGAATTGGTTCAGGCTTCAAAGAAACTTGAACCGAGTATAAAGAAATATTGGCTTACCGCATTGAAGTATTTTGACCCGCCGCCGGGATTCAAGCGCAAAAAACTGCTACAAGCCACATATTTTATGCTGATAGCCTACGCAATTGAGAATTACTTTAAGGCTGTCCTTGTAGCAGAAAATCAGGAAAAGTATAGTCAAGATATATTACGAAAACGTGAAGGCAAGTTACCTAACGAGTTAAAAAAGGGTGGTCACGATTTAATTAAACTCGTAACAAAAATGAAGTCAAATTTTGATTTGACCGAGGCGGAATTGAGTCTTCTCACAAGATTGTTTCGCCATTCTACTTGGCAGGGGCGATATCCAGTTCCTATCAAAGCCGATAAGCTAAATAATCCAGTTGGCTACGACGGCAAGCACTTTGACATTAAAGCAATTGGCTTTAGATACGAAGATATTAATGAACTAAAAATTTTAGTCCGGCGTATCAAGACGTTTTCCTCCGCAAAAGCATTGGATTCAGGACGGCAAAGCTCAATTTATTGAAACGTAAGCATGGAATGGCAAACATTCCGCTGAAACTCTTACCTAGGTTTTCTAGCAGTTAGGCCAGTCGGTCAGGTTGGCGGGTAGCTTTCTCTAGACTACCGCGGGCGTTTCTTTTTGAACTTCTCGGCAGCTTTGAGCCGCACCAGCGAGCGTCTCAGGGAGGCTTCCGCCATCTCGACGTCAACATCGGGGGGGTGTTTCTCCAGGCGGGTGATAGCGCGGCAACGGGCCTCTTCCGCCCGGGCGGCATCGATTTCTTCAACCCGCTCAGCGGTATCAGCCAGCACGGTGACCCGGTCGGGGCGCACCTCCATAAAACCGCCGGAGACCACCAGGCAGGTCTCGGTGTTACCCTTTCTAATCAGCAGTTCACCCGGCTCGAGCATGGTCATCAGGGGAGCGTGGTGCGGCAGGATACCCAGCTGCCCCTGGACGCCCGGGGCGAGCACCATGTCCACCTCGTCGGAGTAGACCAGCCGCTCGGCGGAAACGATGTCTAGTTTTATCGGGGACACGCTAGACCTCCACCCCCATTTCTTTGGCCTGGGCGATGGCGTCTTCGATGGTGCCCACCATGAAGAACGCCTGCTCGGGCAGGGCATCGTGCTTGCCCTCAAGGATTTCCTTGAAGCCGCGCACCGTCTCCTTGACCGGCACGTAGCGGCCCGGCCGGCCGGTGAAGATTTCGGAGACGAACATTGGTTGGGAGAGGAACCGCTGTATGCGGCGGGCGCGGAAAACGATGAGCTTGTCTTCCTCGCTCAGTTCCTCAATGCCCAGGATGGCAATCACGTCCTGCAGGTCCTTGTAGCGCTGGAGCACCCGCTGTACCTCGCGGGCCACCCGGTAGTGCTCTTCCCCGACCACCAGCGGGTCAAGGATGCGGGAGCTTGAGGTGAGAGGGTCGACGGCGGGGTACAGGCCCTGTTCCGCGATTGACCTCTCCAGGGCAATCACCGCGTCCAAGTGGCCGAAGGTGGTGACCACGCCGGGGTCGGTGTAATCGTCGGCGGGCACGTATATCGCCTGGAAGGAGGTGATTGAGCCTTCCTTGGTCGAAGTGATTCTTTCCTCCAGCTCGCCCATTTCGGTGCCCAGGGTCGGCTGGTAGCCTACCGCCGAGGGCATGCGTCCCAAAAGCGCCGAGACCTCCATGCCGGCCAGGGTATAGCGGTAGATCTTATCGATGAAGAGCAGGACGTCTTTGTGCTCTTTGTCGCGGAAATACTCCGCCATGGTCAGGCCGGTAAGCCCCACGCGGAGGCGGACGGCGGGCGGCTCGTTCATCTGGCCGAAGACCATCACCGTCTTATCAATTACGCCCGAGCTTGTCATCTCGTGCCAGAGGTCGTTGCCCTCGCGGGACCTCTCCCCGATGCCGCAGAAGACGGAGAAGCCGCCGTGCTCGGTGGCGATGTTGCGGATGAGCTCCTGGATGATAACCGTCTTACCCACCCCGGCGCCGCCGTAGGCCCCGATTTTGCCGCCCCTGGTGAAGGGGGTGATGAGGTCAATCACCTTGAGGCCCGTTTCCAGTACCTGGGTGGTAGTCTCCTGGTCCTGGAAGGATGGTGGCGCACGGTGTATGGGCCATCGCTCATCAGCGGCGACCTCTCCCTTGCCGTCAATGGCTTCTCCCAGGACGTTGAAGAGTCGGCCCAGGGTTCCGCGCCCGACCGGCACCCGGAGCGATTCGCCGGTGTCAACCACCCTGGCGCCTCTTGAGAGACCTTCGGTGGGTGCCATCGAAAGGCACCTGACCCAGTTGTTGCCCATGTGTTGCTGGACTTCCAGCACGATTTTGCCGCTTTCCGCCGTTATCTCGACCGCATTGTAGAGTGCGGGCAGTTGGTCGGGGGGAAACTCGATATCGACTACCGTCCCGATGATCTGGACCACTTTACCCTCTGCCATTTTACCAACCCCTTTTCTGCTTGACCTGCCGGGCTAGTCCGGGCAGGCCGCAGCTTTTTTCGTTTTCTAGAGCTTTAGCCCAGCGCCGCGGCACCGCCGGCGATGTCCAGCAGTTCCGTGGTGATGGTTTCCTGGCGTACTTTGTTGTAGGTCAGGGTCAGGCTCTGTATCAGTTCATTGGCGTTATCGGTGGCGTTGCGCATGGCTACCACCCTGGCTGACTGCTCGCTGGCGATAGCTTCCAGCACGGCGTGATAGACCAGCATTTCGACAAAACGCGGTAGTAGCGCCGAGAGCACCGCCGCCGGCTCCGGTTCGTAGATATAATCAAGGCTCACCCCCGGTTCGGCGCTGGCCGGTTCGATGGGCAGCACCGGTTGCAGGATGGGCCGCTGGACGGTGGTGGAGACAAACCGGGCGTAGGATAGGTAGACCTGGTCGAACTGGCCGCTGGTGTAGTCATCAATGATAATGCGGGATATCGGCAGGGTGTCCAGCAGGCTGGGCCGGTCACTCATGCGGGTGAACTCGGCGCGGATGTCCTGGCGGTTGCGCCGTGCAAAGTCCAGTCCTTTGCGCCCCACCATAATCAGGCTGGTCGGGACGGGCTGTTTTAAGATGAAGCTGGCCAGGTTGCGGTTGAGGCTGGAATGAAGCCCGCCGCACAGGCCGCGGTCGGGGGTGATGTGCACCAGGGCGATGCGCTTTACCGGACGGCGCTGGAGGAGCGGGTGGAGCTCACGGCCGGATTCTTCGAGTCCGGCCAGGTCGGCAAGTACCCGCGTAATCAGCTCGGCATAAGGTCGGCCGGCCAGCCCCGCCTCCTGCGCCCGCCGCATCTTGGAGGTGGCAATCATCTCCATGGCCCGGGTGATTTTGGCGATATTCTGGACGCCGCGTATCTGGCGGCGGATGGTGCGGACGTTAGCCATCGCTTATCCTGGCAGTCTCCCTTTCTTGAACTCGGCTATCGCCGCTTTCAAAGCCGCTTCCGTTTCCTCGCTGATTTGCTTTTCCTTCCCGATTTTCTCACCGATTTCAGGATGGTTGGCGGCCACAAAACGGTGAAAATCGGTCTCGAAAGCGGTGATATTGGCCAGGGGAACATCGTCGAGGTGGCCGTTGATGGCGGCGTAGAGAATCATCACCTGGTTTGCTACTGGCATAGGCACGTATTGCGGCTGTTTTAAGACCTCGCTGGTCCTCTGTCCCCGGTCGAGCTGGGCTTTGGTCGTCTTATCCAGCTCGGCGGTGCCGAACTGGGCGAAAGCCGCCAGCTCCCGGAACTGGGCCAGTTCCAGTTTGAGCTTGCTGGCCACCTGCTTCATGGCCTTCGTCTGGGCGCTTGAGCCCACCCGGGACACCGAGATGCCCACGTTGAGCGCCGGCCTGGTACCGGCGTTGAAGAGGTCGGTCTCCAGGTAAATCTGGCCATCGGTGATGGAGATAACGTTGGTCGGGATGTAGGCCGAGACATCGCCGGCCTGTGTCTCGATGATGGGCAGCGCCGTGAGTGAGCCGCCGCCGTGCGCTTCGTCGTACTTGGCAGCCCTCTCAAGTAAGCGGCTGTGCAGGTAAAATACGTCGCCCGGGTAGGCCTCCCGTCCCGGCGGACGGTGCAGCAGCAGGGATAGCTGCCGGTAAGCCCCGGCGGGCTTGGTCAGGTCCTCGTAGACGATGAGGGCATCCTTGCCCTTTTCCCGGAACTCCTCGCCGATGGCGCAGCCGGCGTAGGGGGCCAGGTACTGCAGGGCCGAGCTGTCCGCGGCATTGGCGGCCACGACCACGGTGTGGGCCATCGCGCCGTGAGCTTCCAGGGTGGCCACCACGCGGGCGACCTTGCTCGCCTTCTGGCCGATGGCCACGTAGATGCAGGTGAGGTCGCCGTCTTTCTGGTTGATGATGGTGTCCAGGGTGATGGCGGTCTTGCCGGTGGTGCGGTCGCCGATAATCAGCTCGCGCTGTCCCCGGCCAATGGGAATCAGGCTGTCAATGGCCTTGATGCCCGTCTGTACCGGCGTGTTCACCGCGCTGCGGGTGACCACGTTGGGGGCTACCCGCTCGATGGGCCGGGAGCCTTCGGTCTTCACCGGCCCCTTGCCGTCCAGCGGCTGGCCCAGGGGGTCAACCACCCGGCCGATGAGGGCTTCGCCCACCGGGACCTCGGCAATGCGCCCGGTGCTGCGGACCTCGTCCCCTTCCTTGATGCGGCTGTAGTCCCCGAGGATGACCGCCGCCACGCTGTCCTCTTCCAGGTTCAGGGCGATGCCCATAATACCATTGGGGAACTCAAGCAGCTCGCTGTAACGGGCGCCGCTGAGCCCGTGAATCCGGGCGATGCCGTCGCCACTCTCGATTACGGTGCCCACGTCCACCAGTGCCACCGTTTCGCCGAACTGCTCAATCTGCTGCTTGATTACCGAGACGATATCCTGTCCTCGGGTTGCCATCTGCTTACCTCCCGCTGGCACTCTCTATTTTCACATCATATACTCTGGTTATCGGGATGATATCCCGTCCTCGGGCTGCCAGCCTCATCTCCCCCCGGCAATCACCTTTTTTAAGTCCTGGAGACGGCGTCTGGTGCTGCCGTCGAGCAATTGGTCGTTGATTCTGGCGGTCATGCCGCCGATGAGGTCGGGGTTAACGGCGGCTTGTAGCACCACTTTTTTGCCGGTGACCGTTCCCAGGCGCTGCGCCAGGTCTTGCTTTTCGGTATCAGTCAAAGGAACCGCCGTGGTCACCTCGGCCGTTTCCAGCCCCAGGTGGCGGGCCAGCAGACGCTGGTACTCGTCGCTAATCTCGTCTGCCAGGGAGAGACGTCCCTTGTTGAGCAGCAGGTGGACCAGGTTTAGCCCCAGGGGGTTAAGCCCCTTAAGCTGCTGGGCAAGATACATGGTTTTTAGATCGGGGTCGGCCCGGGGATTTTCCAGCCAGTTGACAACCGCCGTCTCCTGCTTGAGAGCCGCGATTTTGGCAAGGTCAGCCTGCCACTGCTCCAGTTCTTTTCGCTCCAGTGCGATCTCAAAGACCGCCTGGGCGTAACGCTTGGCCGATAATCTCTTGGTCATCTTTTATAAGTCAGTCTTTTTGCGGGCAGTCTCGAAAGACCGCCTGGTAACATTTGGCCGATAATTTCCTGGTTAGCTATGTATAAAAGTCATTTTTTCTTGAGGCTCTGGCTCTCCTTGAGCACATTATCAATCAGCTCACGGTGCGCTTTCTTGTCCAGGGAGCGCTCGATAACTTTTTCTGCGGCCAGGATGGTGAGGTCGGCGAACTCACGGCGCAGGCTGTCCAGGGCTTCGTCCCGCTCGCTCTGTATCTCGGTGCGCGCTTTCAAGAGCAGGGCTTCGCCGGCCTCTTTTGCGGCCTGCTGGGATTTTTGTCTCATCTCCTCGCCGGTTTTAGCGGCGCGGGCGATAATTTCCTGCCCTTCGTGGCTGGCTGCGGCGATGCGTTTTTTAGTCTCTTCCTCGGCGCGGGCCGCCTGCTGTTTGATAAGCTCGGTCTGCTCCATACTCTCCTTGACGCGGCGGGAGCGCTCGTCGAGCAGTTTCATCACCGGCCGGTAGGCTACCAGGTAGAGCAGGCCGAACAGAATCAAGAAGTTTATAACCTGCGCAATCAGCGCTGGTGGGTTGACACCGAAGCTGGTTAAAAAGGCTTCCATAATTTAGCCACCTTCAAAGTAGGCGTTCCGGGTTTCAGGTTTTAAGCCCAGAGAATGGCCATCAGCGTTAAACCGGCCACCAGCGATACTCCCAGGATGCTGGCGACGATAATCAAACTCAGAGAAAGCGGAAGTCCGTCTTGTCCCATGGTAGTCCCCCTTATTACATTTTTTTATTAGACAACTAAAGCCAGGATAATCGCCACGATGAGGACGTAGATGCCGATGGCTTCCGCGAAGGCGGTGACCAAAATCATGTTGGTCAGGATGGGTCCCCTCGCCTCCGGGTTGCGGGCGATGCCCTGCAGGGCGGAATAGCCAATCAACCCGATGGCCAGGGACGGGCCAAGCATGCCCAGTCCTACCGCCAGCCCTATCGCCAGCATTTTCATCACTTCCGGTGTCATCTTTACACCCTTACTAAAAAATAGGTTAAACCAGACTTTGCCGAACTAATGAGCCTCTTCCCCATGGGCTACCGCCAGGGTCAAGAAAATCAAGGTCAGCCCGCCGAAGATGAGGGCCTGGACGAGGCCAACAAAAAGTTCCAGCCCGTAAAAAATCGGAGCGATGACCCATGGGACAAGGAACGTAACCGCGAGCAGCAGGATTTCACCCGCCGTCATGTTGCCGAAAAGACGGAAGGTGAAGCTGACGATTCGGATAAACTCGCTGAGCAGCTCAATAAAGCCGATGAAAGCGTTAATCACCCCGAGGAATATTCCCGATAACCCCGACTTCAGCTTGCCCCGGAAAAGTTGCCCCAGGCCGCCTAACAGGCTGCCGAAGCTGAAAAACTTGCCCAGGTAGCGGATGCCGCGGGAGCGCAGGCCGAAGTATTCCACGAAGACAAAGGAGATTAAGGCCAGTGCCAGGGGCACGTTGATATCGGTATTGGCCGGTTTCAGGAGATGCGTTTCGCCCTCCGGGGTGTGCACTAAAATCGTGCCGTAGCCGGGCAGCAGCCCCAGCCAGGCGTTAAAGGCCACGAAAATAAAGATGGTGGCCACTATGGGGAAGAACCGGCGCCCGTTGACCTCACCGGCCACGCTTTTGCAGAAATCGTAAAGCCAGCCCAGCAGGCCTTCCAGCATGGCTTGCCACCGGCCGGGTATCAGCTTCGAGCGGCAGGTGATGGCCCAGAAGAGGGCAACCACGACGATGATGGTCACCCAGGCGGCGACGACGCTGTTGGTGATGGGAAAGCCGAAGATGTGGAAAACCACCTGGGCGGGCAGTTCCGGGTGCGGCTTGGCGACGCTAATCCAATCAGGCAACGGCAGTTTTATCCCGATTAACGAGAGTACCCGGGAGCCTATTGGGCCGGCGGCAAAGCCGATAACAAAGAGGGCGAGAAAAAAGATTATCAGGCCGATAAGAAGCGGAAAGGAACAGCCGAGGCATCCCTTTTTGGCCGTTTTGGCCACTAGCTGTCCTCCTTGTTAGAATGGTTAGAATTGCGCAGCAGGGGTAGCAGCATCTCGTAAACACCGATAAAAGCTATTGCCAGGCCGACGAACAGCCCGACCAGTGTTAAAATGGGCCTGGTTCCCAAGTGGTTGTCCAGCCAGAGACCGCCCAGCACCCCGGCCACAATGGCGCCGCCGATAAAAAAGCCCACGCCCAGGAGTCTGAGCGCCGCCCACCATTTCGCGCCTTCCAAAGTAATCTACTATAACAGAAGGGGGAAAAGGCGTCAAGTTGTGCGGAAGTTGCCAGCCGCCCGAGCCCCCGTTATAATTTAGGGAATGGAAGTGGCGGAATTGCACGGCTGGCAACTTGCCCCCGCTCGGGCCATCGCTTTACAGCGGGAATTGGCCAGCCGCGTGGTAAAGAAGTGGCAAAAGCGGGCGGTGAGCTTTGTCGCCGGCGTTGACATTGCCGCCGGCGGGCCGGGGCCGGCCCGGGGCGCGGTGGTGGTCCTGAGCTATCCTGGCCTTGAAATAGTGGATACGTCGGTGGTCGAGGGCAGCCTGGACTTCCCCTACATCCCGGGGCAGCTCTCTTTCCGGGAGCTACCCCTTTTGCTTGAGGCATTCCGGCGGCTGGCAACCGTTCCCGACCTGGTCATAGTGGATGGCCAGGGACTGGCCCATCCCCGGCGCTTGGGCATTGCCTGCCACCTGGGTCTTTTTCTGGACCGGCCGACGGTTGGCTGCGCCAAATCAAGGCTCCTGGGCAGCCACTCCGAGCCGGGCGGGCGACCGGGCGACCGTGCCTTGCTTAAAGATAATGATGAGGTTATCGGTGCCGTGCTGCGTACCCGCTCGGGGGTTAAGCCGGTGTACGTTTCCATCGGTCACCGCATCAGTCTTGAGATGTCGGTCAGGTGGATTCTCCGGTGCCTGAGAGGTTACCGTTTACCAGAGCCAACGCGGCTTGCCCACCAGGCGGCGGGCGGCAGTCTTTGTCCGGTGAAAAGCCGTTAACTAAAATCGAGGTAGGAATTGATGGCGTCATTAAGGGACACCCTGGAGGAACTTCAAGCCCGAGTCTCGGCCGCAATGGTGCATCTTTGACCTGGCCGGACGAGAGAAGGAAATCGCCGTTTTAGAGAAGGAGACCGCCGGCCCCCAGTTCTGGCAGGACCGGCCTCATGCCCAGCAGGTGATGCGCCGTCTTACCGGGCAGCAGAGGCTGGTCAGCACCTGGCGGGAGGTAGCGAAAAAGGCGGCGGATATTAAAGAGCTGGTGCCGCTTGCGGAATCGGACGCTTCTCTTGAGCCTGAAGTGGCCGGGGAGGTTAGCGAGCTGGCCAGGCGGCTCGATGAACTGGAACTCGGTCTGGCCTTCAGCGGCGAGTACGACGACCGCAATGCGCTCATGGCAGTCCATGCCGGGGCGGGCGGTACCGAGTCCCAGGACTGGGCCCAGGTGCTCCTGCGGATGTACCTCAGGTGGGCGGAGCGGCGCGGCTACCGTACCGAGGTGCTGGAAACCTCTCCCGGTGAGGAGGCGGGCATCAAGAGTGCCACTCTGAGCATAAGCGGCGACCACGCCGTGGGCTACCTCAAGTCGGAGCACGGGGTGCACCGCCTGGTGCGGCTTTCCCCCTTCGATGCCGACCACGCCCGCCATACCTCCTTTGCCCTGGTGGAAGTGTTACCAGAGGCCGAGGCCGATGTTGACGTCAAACTGTCGCCGGAGGACTTGAAAGTGGACGTCTTTCGCTCCAGCGGGCCGGGCGGCCAGCACATGCAGAAGACTTCGAGCGCGGTGAGAATCACTCATATCCCCACCGGCCTGGTGGTCACCTGCCAGAGCGAGCGTTCCCAGCACCAGAACAAGGAAATCGCCCTGCGCATCCTGCGCTCCCGCGTCCTGGAAAAGGAATTGGCCAAGCAGGAGGCAGCCCGGGCCAAGCTTAAGGGCGAGCGGGTCAGCGCGGCCTTCGGAAACCAGATAAGGAGCTACGTTCTCCATCCCTACCGGATGGTGAAAGACCACCGTACCGGCTACCAGACGGGCGATACCGAATCCGTGCTCGACGGTGGTCTCGACGGTTTTATCAGCGCCTACCTCCGTTCCCGGTTGAGCCGGGTCGAGTGAATACTATGAACAAAAAGTTTGCGGTTATTTTATTATTAACCTGTTTGCTGGCAGTGGCAGTGGCAGTGGCAGTGGGACCAGCGGCGGCCCAGTCCCAGGCCGGCCCCCGTGTGCTGGCCAGCGCCGCCACGGTGGATTTTCCCGCCCGGCTCAATTTCATTCTTTCCGCCGCCAGCGACGTCCCAATCAGCGACGTCCGCCTCCAGTACCGTGTTGAGCGCACCAGTTTTGCCCGGGTGACTGCCGAGGCCATGGCGCAGTTTACGCCGGGCTCTCAGGTCCAGGCCACTTACACCCTGGATATGCGGCGTACCGGCGGCCTGCCGCCGGGGACTGGTGTCCAGTACTGGTGGCGGGTGACCGATGCCCGGGGCAGGCTGATTACTACCGAGGCCAGCCGGGTGCTCTGGGACGATGCCCGCTACACCTGGCGTAACGTAAGCGAAGGCCCGCTTACCGTCTACTGGTACCAGGGCAGCGAGTCTTTTGCCCGCCAGATTTTGGCCGCGGCGCAGGCGGCGCTACCCCGGCTCAGCCAGGATAGCGGCACGCTGCTTGCCGAACCGGTGGCCATCTATCTTTACAGCGGCAGCAAAGACCTGCAGGGCGCCATGATTTTTCCCAACGAGTGGACCGGGGGCAGCGCCTATCCCGATTACGGCACCATTACCCTGGGCGTCTCGCCGGGCAATCTCGATTGGGGGGTAAAGACGGTTGCTCACGAGATGGCCCACCTGGTGGTGCACCGGCTCACGAATAATCCTTACCTGGAGATACCGGTCTGGCTGGATGAAGGCCTGGCGATGTATGCCGAGGGCCCTTTGGATAAGGGATTAGTGAGTGTTCTCGACCGGGCGGTGGCGGCCGGCCGTCTGTTTTCGGTGCGCAGCCTGGCAAGCCCGTTTTCCGCTTTCACTGACCAGTCTTTGCTTTCTTACGCTCAGAGCTACAGCATCGTGGAGTTCCTGATTAACCGTTACGGGCAGGCAAAAATGCTTGAGCTGCTCGGGGTCTTCCACCGGGGCAGCGACTATGACTCCGCCCTCGAGACGGTTTACGGCTTCGATATGGGCGGCTTGAACCAGCTCTGGCGGGACTACGTTCGCCAGCAGTACCTGCCGCCGGCGGTCTGGCAACCTGGGGAGACGCTATTTTCGGCGATGCCTCAGCCCGAACTAACTGGAGTCGTTCGATGAGAAAGATAGTCCTGGCCTCTCTTGGTTTGCTCCTGGTAGCCTCTCTGGTGCTTGGCGGGGGCTGCCAGCCGACAGTGTCCCTGCCCGTGACATCGGGCGGCGTCCTGAATCTCTATGACATTGACCCCTTCACCCTGGACCCGGCCCTGGCCGCGGACGCCACTTCCAGCGAGTATATCCTGCAGATTTTTAGCGGCCTTGTCCGTCTCGGGGGCGACCTCGCCCCGGAGCCGGACATCGCCCGGCGATGGGAGGTAAGCAACGGCGGCCGCACCTACACTTTCCAGATGAGGGAGGACGTAGCCTTCCACGACGGCCGGCGGGTCATGGCAAAGGATTTCAAGTATAGCTGGGAGCGGGCCGCTGCCCCGGCGACCGGCTCTCAGACGGCGGCCACCTATCTGGGAGACATCGTGGGCGTAAGAGAGATGCTCCGCGGCCAGAGCCGGGAGATAAACGGGGTGAAGGTGCTGGGCGATTACACGCTGGAGGTTACCATTGACGCTCCCAAGAGCTATTTCCTCTCCAAGCTCACCTACCCCACCGCCTTCGTGGTTGATAAGGCCAATGTTGCCCTGGGCGGCGAATGGTGGCGTAAGCCAAACGGTACCGGCCCCTTCAAGCTCAGCGAGTGGCAAAAGAGTGAGCGGCTGGTGCTGGCCCGGTACGCCGCCTACTACGGTGAGAAGGCAAAGCTGGATAGCGTCGTCTTCAAATTTTTAAGCGGTGTGCCCCTGGAAATGTACGAGACGGGCGAGATTGACGTCGCCGGGGTCTCGGTGGCCAGTATCGATAAGGTTACCGACCAGGCGGGCCCCTTTTTCCGCGAGCTTGAGGTCATCCCGGAGCTGAGTTTTGCTTTTATCGGCTTTAATCACACCCGCCCGCCTTTTGACGATGCTAATGTCCGCCGGGCTTTTGCCCAGGCGGTGGACAAAGAAAAGCTGGTATCCTTAGCCTTCCGGGGCACGGTGGCGGCGGCGCGGGGCATCCTGCCGCCCGGCATGCCCGGCTATAACCAGGGACTTAAAGGGCGGGGTTTCGATGTCGCCAGGGCAAAATCTTACCTGGCGGCTTCAAAATACGGCAGTGCCGCCGGCCTGCCGCCGGTAACCCTGACCACCTCCGGCTGGGGCGGCCTCATCCCGGGCTACCTCGATGCCCTGGTCGTGCAGTGGCGCGAGAACCTGGGAGTGGAAGTGACCGTGCGCCAGCTTGAGCCCGAGACCTTTTTCTACCGCTTGAGACAGGAAAAAGACGAGATGTTTGACATGGGCTGGATTGCGGACTACCCGCACCCCCAGGACTTCCTGGAGATACTGTTCGGCACCGGTTCCGAGAGCAACTTCGGGGATTATAGCAATCCCGGGGTAGATGCCTTGTTAGCCCGGGCGGCGGTCGAGCCGGATACCGCCCGCATGCTCGCTCTCTACCAGCAGGCCGAGGAAATGCTGGTGGAAGATGCCGCCTGTCTGCCGCTCTGGTATGGCAAGAACTACCTGCTGGTTAAGCCTTACGTTAAGGGCTACCAGCCGAACCCGCTGGGGTTTGTGAGGCTGGAAAAGGTGTCAGTCATAGAGCATTAGAGGGTATTCCGCCATAGCTATAACATTAGATACTCCCATGTCGCCCCAGGTTTACAGGAAGCGGCAGCAAATAAATTTGATGATGTGCTTAGTAAGAAACTTGAACATAAAGACGCTAATATCATACGTTAATGTTTTACGGGATACAGTAACTTTAATCATATTAGGCTCGTCGTGATATAATTCAATAATAGTTTCAATATACACGTCTTAGGAGCAAATTATGGATTACGATGAACTTAGCAAATTACGACAATTCTACCACTCCATTATTGGACAACAGAGAATATTCGACAGTATACCATCCCCCCTTGTGGCCCAGAAATCTCTTATTCCGCTAGAGCATGAACTTAATCAACTGAATGATGAATTCCCATCAATCGTCGCAGCTTTCAATAAGAATGTTTATTTTTCACATTCATCAGGTGGAGACGTTTATTACGGCCTCATTGGTATCCGTGCGCATATAGCTATGGTTCTCGGCCGACTACAAATCGTTATTGAACAACCTTCAGATACACCTATCACCGAGAGTCGTCAATTTGCTTTCATTAGCGATACAAATATTAGAAAAATTATTGAGAGAGACTATGATGAAATACAAAGGGCTTATATCTCAAAGTGCTGGAAATCAGTAATCATATTATGTGGTGGCGCGATAGAGGCTACCCTTACAGACCTCCTAGTTTGCCATGAGACAGCTTCAAAACAAGCTAATTCAGCTCCACAAAAGCCTGACATCTCTCGTTGGGACTTGTCTGAACTTATTAATGTTGCGGTTGAACTCCAATTAGTTACTAGCGGAGTAGAGAAGTTGTCTCATTCTATGCGAGAATACCGGAATTTAGTACACCCTGGTAACGAAATTAGGAATAAACTACACTTTGATGCTGAAGAGGCTAGAATATCTCTTGAGGTCTTAAACATCTTACACCGAGATTTGTCTGAATAAGAATTCCCTATAATCATTTTTGTGTTTGCTCTTTCCCGAGAGCTATTATAAATTTACGTTATCAATTTGTTAGCAAAACGGGAAATTATTTCTCCATTAGTTGTTTGGTAAAACTGGTTATTTGCCAAAATTAGCTTCAAATTGGCGGAGGGGGTGGGATTCGAACCCACGGTCGGCTTGCACCGACAACGGTTTTCAAGACCGTCACCATCGGCCACTCGGACACCCCTCCACCGCAGTTTCAGTATAGGAAATAAGACTCAAAGGCGTCAAATGGTTCGGGGAAGTCCGGGCTGGGGTTTCGGTCGTCCCCAAAGTTCAGGGGGAAAGGTTTCACTCGTTTCGTATCTGTTAAGCTGTTTCCTTGACTTTCCCCGTCCCTTTGCAGTCCGGACACGTGACTTTCACCGTGGCGGTGCTTAATGGGTGGAGTCTCTCTATTATCTTACCGGTTCCTTTGCAACGTGGACAGGTAATAATTTTTGCCATTTTACACCATCCTTACATAATCTGTTAAGACGCTCCCCCAAAACTCGCGCGCTCTTTACCCGGCCCTTTCTACCTGATAACCTCGGCTCCCATAAACGGCCTGAGCACCTCGGGAATGGCGACGGTGCCGTCGGCCTGCTGGTAATTCTCCAGCACCGCAATCATGATGCGTGGCAGGGCCAGGCCGGAGCCGTTAAGGGTGTGCACGAACCGGGGTTTTTCTTCGGAAGTTGGGCGGTAGCGGATATTGGCCCGTCGGGCCTGGAAGTCGCCGCAGTTGGAGCAGGAGCTTACCTCCAGCCACTCGCCGCTGCTGGCCGCCCAGACATTGATATCGTATGATTTGGTGGAAGCAAAGCCCAGGTCGGCGGTGCAGAGCGCGATGACGCGGTAGGGTAAGCCCAGCTTCTGGCAGACGGTTTCCGCGTTGTTCACCATTTTCTCCAGCTCTTCGTTGGAGTTCTGGGGCTCGGTGAATTTATACATCTCCACCTTGTCGAACTGGTGGCCTCGCTTGATGCCCCGGGTGTCCTTGCCCGCCGACATTTTCTCGCGGCGGAAGCAGGCGGTGTAGGCGACGTAGCGGAGGGGCAGGACGCCCGGCGCGATGATTTCATCGCGGTGCAGGTTGGTGAGCGGCACTTCGGCGGTGGGTATGAACCAGAAATCGTCAATTGCGTCGCGGTAGAGGTTATCGGAGAACTTGGGCAGATTGCCCGAGCCGACCAGGCATTCCCTTTTCACCATGAAGGGCGGGTAGATTTCGTGGTAACCGTGCTCGGTGGTGTGCAGGTTGAGCATAAAGTTGATGAGGGCGCGCTGCAGCTTCGCTCCCTGGCCTTTGAGCACGTAAAAGCGGCTGCCGGAGATTTTGACACCCCGTTCGAAGTCGATGATGTCCAGGGCTTCCCCAAGCTGCCAGTGGGGGGCCGGGGTGAACGAAAAACTCTTTGGCTCGCCC
>JAZDKE010000045.1:0-2997 GCA_043803245.1 Chloroflexota bacterium | reverse complement strand
AGACTGACAAAAGTGCGAGTCGCAAATCAATTTTGCGGAGTATTTGACCGATATTTGGGGATATCGCCACATAAATACGCTATGGCAAGGAACCTTCTCACCAATCCTGCACAGGCTTAAGGTAATTTTGCAAGAGGCTCTTATGGATAAAGAGTTGGTTTGTCAAGCATCATCTTTATCTCTTACGCACCCTTGCATTAAGTGAAGAGGAATAGTATAATCTGCCATCGATTATCGACGGTAGACCGCAAGTGACCGAACGGAGGTCATCTAATACGATGAAAGCGCCGGGGGAAGAGTTACCGGTCAACCAGTATCTAGCCGTCTGGATACTGCTGAAGAGGGTAAACGATGCCTTAATCAAGGTCAGGAACCGGGAACTCCGGCAATACGATATCAACCTTGAGTACAAAGCGACTTTACACGCCGTAAGGCGGCTGGGCGACCGGGCGACTCCCGGTGAAATCGCCCGGCTCCGCTGCCGGCGGCCCCATACCATCTCCCAGGTCTTAAAGAACATGGAAAAAGGGGGCCTGGTTGCCAGGCATAGGACTTAAACCGCAAGAACGTGGTCAGGATTGCTCTGACTGACAAGGGAGAGAAACTCACTCCCAGGATGATAGGCTCCGCCACCGTCAGCCAGGTTTTTTCCAGTCTGTCCCAGGAAGAAAAGCTGCAATTCCACGCGTATTTGAAAATGCTATATAGCGAGGCGGTAAACAAGTTCGCCATTGATTTCAAAACAATGCTTCCCGCACCATACACCAAAAGCCAGGAGTCGGAAATCGACATCCGGCGCGTGCTCAAGAGAACCAGCGATATCCTCACTGATATTACCATCACCCTAAACGATGCCGGACCGGATAAAATCAAATCTGACACTGAAAAAACTCCGGTCACCAATCTGGTCAAGGCGGCGCTTAAGTCAAAGACCTTCTCACCGGAGAAGCTGCGACAGCTCAACGAATACCTGGAGAATTTACGCCACGCCACCCCCAGACTCGGCTCCAGTCGCCGCAGCCAGCTCCCTAGCAGGCAATACGATGAGGGGGAACTCGAGTCGGCGCTGTGGCGTAAAATCCGCCGGACGCACGACATCATCATCAGAATCAGCGATAAAGAAATGGCCAGCCACGGCTTCTCAGCCAAGCTGGCATCAGTACTGCTCGCCATCAAGACGCTCGGCAATAAAGCGACCTCGAGCGAGATTGCCAGGTGGCGACTGCGGAACGCCAGCACGATGTCCAGTTTTTTAAAGAGGCTGGAAAAACAGGGGCTGGTCAGGAAATTAAACAGCCCCAGAAAAAGCCAGCCCAACCGGATGGCCCTCACGGAAAAGGGCGAAAAATATTTCAGCCAGGCGATGGCCGCCGAATCGATTGTCCAGATATTCTCCATGTTCTCACCGGAGGAACTGGCGCAGCTAAACAGCTATCTGAAAAAGATAAGGGAACGGGCCATCAAAGAGCTCGTGCAGCTAAATCCCGGGCCGGACTAGTCCCGGGATCCGGCGGACAAAACCAGGCCGGAAGGTACGCAAGACCGCTTCGGAGCAGGGATACGAAAAGCACCAACATTATCGAAGTCACCCCCGAGAAAACCGGTTATCGCGGCCCGGGTTCGATGTACACCAGTAAGCTAATACGGGCCGCGGTCCGGCCTAGATGACACCCAAAAATGGCCTGAGGGCGGATGCCGTCTTCGAAGGCGGCGGCGTTAAGGGCATTGGCCTGGTGGGGGCGCTTGCGGCCGCTGAGGAACGTGGCTACCGCTGGGTGAACGTCGCCGGCACTTCCCGGCGGAGCAATCGTCGCCGCGCTGGTGGCCGCCGGTTACACCGGCCGGGAGATGAAGGCAATACTCCAGGAACTGGACTACCGCCGCTTCAAAGACCCAAGCCTCTTAGAGCGTGTGCCCGTGATGGGGCCGCTCGCCAGCCTTATCCTGGAAAAGGGGCTTTACGAGGGCGACTTCCTGGAAAAATGGCTGGAAGATTTGCTCGGGCAAAAGGGCGTGAGCACCTTCGGCGACCTCATCCTGCCGGAATACCGTGATGAGCCGCGCTACCGCTTCAAGCTGAGAGTCATCACCTCCGATATCACCCGGGGGTGTCTGCTGGTGCTGCCACAGGATATCGCTGAATACGGCATCCCCGCCGAAGAACTCGGGGTAGCCCGGGCGGTAAGGATGAGTATGAGTATCCCCTTCTTCTACAAGCCGGTGAAACTGCAAAACCGCCGGACCGGAACGGCCAGCTACCTGGTTGACGGCGGCCTGCTGAGCAACTTCCCGGTCTGGCTGTTTGACACCGAGGGCGCCGCGCCGGAATGGCCCACCTTCGGCTTCAAGCTGGTGGAGCCGGGGGAGGGAAAACCACACCGGGTGCGGGGGCCAATCAGCCTACTCAGCGCGCTCTTCGCCACCATGCTGGAAGCCCACGACCGGCGCCACATCAAGGAACAGCACTTCGTGCGCACCATCGCCATCCCGACACTGGGCATCGGCACCACCGAATTCGATATCCCCCGCGAAAGGAGTGAGGCACTCTACCAGTCCGGCAGAGCCGCCGCCGAGCGATTCCTCACCACCTGGGACTTCGCCGGCTACATTGCCAAGTATCGCCAGCCAGCGTCACCAGCCTAGAGCCTTGATGCCAGGAATAGGCTGCTGCGAGTTGTACAAGGCGCCATCTCCCGTGCTAAAATGAATGGTGTCGTGAGATACGCGGTGCCTCAAGATTCCAAGCCCATCGAACGATAGTGATTGCTAGTTAAGCGAGGTGCTGATTTGACGCCAAAACTGAGTCCCGAAGCAGAAAAATCGTTAAAATCCATTATGAGCTGGATTGCCCCCATCCTGAGAGAAACCACGGGCGATAAGATTGTCTGGGTCCTGGGTTGTATGATGCGGGAGCGCGGTGTTAAAGAAGCGGACAAAAACCTGGTAATAGACGCCGCGAGGTTCATCTTACCTTCCAATTACGAAATACGCTTTAAG
>JAZDKE010000044.1:0-7798 GCA_043803245.1 Chloroflexota bacterium | reverse complement strand
TCACTTACCGACTACGAGCTGAATCCCGCCGTCGTGCCCATCCTGCTGCAAGAGCAAGTAAGGCGGGCAAAAGAAAATTATGTCCCGCTTAGAATTCGGGAAGCTCTATGGGCGTCGCGATTGTGTAGCACTATTGCGGCCCTGTTATCCGATAAGCCAGAATCAATCGCCCGGGCAGTGATCTACTGGGCGGGGCAATACGCAGCCACAGAGGGCTTCAGCTTCTACGCTGGGACGGACTTTAATACATCAGAACTGGACAAAACGTTGCTAAATGCCCCGGAACCAATAGAAGAGGCACTAACTGTTGTTTATTTGCCGACATCTGTATTTCGCCATTCATTTCGCCGGAAAAAGACCGACGTGGTAAGCAATGCTAGGGACGCTCTAGAAGAAAACTCAAAGAGGGGGTACACGAAATGAGAGGGTCAATACGGTCTAAAGGCAAGAATAGCTGGCAGATTCAAATTTACACCGGCACCGGCGCGGACGGTAAGCCCCGCCGCCACTTCGAGACGGTACGCGGTCGCAAAGGGGATGCCCAAAGGCGTTTAACCGAGCTATTATCTAGCCTTGATAAAGGCGTTTACACCCCTCCTGGACGGCTCACAGTGGCAGAGCACCTCCACCAGTGGCTAACCGGCTATGTTAAGACTAACTGCTCACCGCGCACACTGGACAGCCACCAGAGCATTATAGAACGCCACCTGATACCCGCCCTGGGGGATACTCAATTAAAAAAACTTCAACCGCCGATGATACAGGCTTACTATGGCCAGGCTTGCGAGAAGCTATCAGCCAAGACGGTATATTATCATCATCGGATATTAAGTCAGGCTCTCAAATATGCTGTGCGTCAAGGTTACCTGGGCCGGAATCCCTGCGAGCTTGTTGACCCACCTCCACTGCGTAAGAAGACCATGCGCACCTTGACCCCCGGTGAGGTGGCCGTCCTGTTCGAGACGCCCCAGGACAGCCGCTACTACCCAGTGTATTATACCGCCGTGAGCACCGGCTTGAGACAGGCTGAATTGCTAGGCTTAAGGTGGAGGGACATTGACCTTGATATGCTCTCAATATCGGTTAGCCAGGTGCTTTATAAACGTGGTGGTATCTGCCTGTTCAAAGAGCCTAAGACAAAGCATAGCCGCCGCCGTGTCGCTATGACACCTAAGCTGGTATTATACCTGAGAGAATACAAAGCAGAGTGCGAGTCGCTTTACTGGCAACTTGGGAAGCCGCTTGCTCTTGATAACCTGGTGTTTGCCCACGTAGACGGCACGCCGCTTGACCCTAGTGTTTTAAGCCATGACTTCGCCAAGATAGTAAGACGGGCCGGGCTAGAGCACGTCCGCTTCCACGATTTAAGACACACTTTTGCCAGTCTTATGTTACTACGTGGTGCTAAGCCAAAGGTTATCTCTGAAGCCTTGGGCCATGCCTCAGTAGCCTTTACAATGGATACCTATTCTCATATAATTGAGGGTATGCAAGAGGATGCCATGGCGTTACTGGATGAAGTGCTGCCCGTAGGCGTGTCTCAAAAAAGTAACGCCAAATTAACGCCAATAGTAGACATAACGACATTAAGAACTTAGTATTTAGCTTCATGGGCCGCTAGCTCAACTGGCAGAGCAGCTGACTCTTAATCAGCAGGTTCAGCGTTCGATTCGCTGGCGGCTCACCACAAAACGAAGCTAAAAAAGCCCTTATGTAGTAATCTACATAAGGGCTTTTCATTAATTGGCACTAATTTGGCACTAATCAGATTCAATAATGGTTTTGGCGTATTATCGAAGACTGGCGGTAATTATGGCAAGTTCAGACCGCACATATCATTGAACGGAAGGAACCCTATGAAGTATACTGAGACCGCGACTGGACTCTAATCGGTCTAATAATTGGGGAAAGGTCATCGTGACATTCGATTTAATCGTGGTCTTGCTGCTGGTACTCGCCGCAGAGTTCACCAACGGTCTGACCGATGCCGCCAACGCCATCGCCACGGTGGTCAGCACGAGGGTTCTTTCCCCGACCAAGGCCGTCCTCATGGCAGCGGTACTTAACATGGCCGGTGTGTTGATTACCGGCACGGCGGTTGCGGCTACCATCGGCAAGGGCATCGTTCGGCCTGAAATCATCACTCTGGAAACCGTTGCGGCGGCAATGTTGACGGTGGTGGTGTGGACCACCGCCGCATGGTTCTTCGGTATCCCCACCAGTGAAACACACGAACTACTGGCGGGGCTGGCTGGGGCGGGGTTAGCCACCGCCGGTCCCTCGGTGCTGCTCTGGGAAGGCTGGCGCAAGGTATTGCTGGGCTTGGGCATATCCACGATTGTGGGTTTTGGTCTGGCCTTTATCATAATGATAATTATCTACTGGCTGTTCTTTCATGCCCGTCGCTCCATCGCCGAACGCCTGTTCGGCAGGTTGCAAATCATATCAGCCGGCTTCATGGCATTCAGCCACGGCAGTAACGATGGGCAGAAGTTCATGGGGGTCTTCACCCTGGCTCTAGTCCTGGGCGGCATATTGCCTACATTCCAGGTCCCCTTTTGGGTAATTCTGCTATGCGGCGTAGTCATGGCCATCGGCACTGGTCTAGGTGGCTGGCGTATCATAAAGACCATGGGTACGAGGATAACGAGTCTGGAGCCGGTTAACGGTTTTGCCGCCGAAACCGCCGCCAGCATCGCCATACTGGTGGCCTCGCGGTTAGGCATCCCCCTTAGCACCACGCACACCATCGGCACCGCAATTATGGGGGTCGGTGCCACCCGCCGCATATCAGCCGTCAACTGGGGTATCAGCCGGCAGATTGCGATAACCTGGGTGGTGACTTTCCCCGCCTGCTTGGTACTCGGCTTTCTTTTCTCCTTGTTTTTCAAGCTGATATTCTAGCTGCCTGGTACGGACTTAAAACTTATTTATAACATGCTAGTAAATCGTTAGCTAAACCTCTAGAAGCCTTCAATAGGCCGTAGAGGTTTGCATGTTCTAACGTCTTGTGATGCTTCCAACGTCAAATAGCCAAATCCCCTATTGGAGTTGCCCCGATATTTCAAAGACTGTATCAAGAAGATGGTAAACGGCAGTAAGCGTCTCACTAGCGCAGGCGGCCTACCGCGAAGTAAATGCCCAGGGCGAGAGCCAGCAGGTTGAAGAGGATGAACGGGGTGTTCAAAGGCAGGACGACACTGCCGCCCAAACGCGGCAACAGGTTTATCAGGTAGCTCAAGACCACGCCCGTAGCGCCGAGCGCCGCCAGACCTTTGCTCCGCTTGCGGTTTACGGCACGGCTTGTCACCTCGCCGATAACGTAACCCACCGCCGGTGCCAGGAGCAGGTTCAGGTCGAAAACAGGCACTTTCCTGGCAATTGGCCCCCAGATGAGACCCATCGCCCCCGCCAGCACCAGGGTGGCCACGGCAGCTCTCAGGTAGTAGGCAGTCGAGACACTGTAAGTCGGCAGCTTATAGAGACGGGCGCATTCCGGACAGCGGGCACCCACCGGGGTCTGCACCAGGCATTTGGCGCATATCGGTTTGCCGCACTTTGAGCACCTCAAGCTGGTTTCCTGGTCGGAACCGCAGATGCAGCCCATGCTTTTAGTCCTTCTCCCGCTGGCCGGAAGCCGCCGGCGAAGAGGTCTGATTTAGCCAGGCTTGCCGGTCCCGGATGTCGCGGTCGAAAAGCAAACGGTTCAGCAGAAGACTGGGGAGGCTGAGTGAGGCGCTGATATCACGGCGCGGCAGCGCGAGCCTCCGGATAACCATCGCCAGCGTCATGCCCAGATAGCCCAGGGTCAGGGCAGACGGTTCCCCCACCGCCCGGCTCATCAGGGGAAGGGAAGCCACCGCCAGACCAACCCCAAGCGGTGCATTACGCACGGCGAAGGTTCCCAGGACCGTGAGGAAGAGGGCAACTGCAAGCGGCCAAGGCGGCAGGTGATTTATCACCGGTATGATGAGAGCGATGCCCAGCGTGGAGAGCATACCACGTCCGCCGTGGAAACGGAGGTAGACCGGCCAGTTGTGCCCGACCACGACCGCCACCGCCACCGCCGCCTGCCCGCTAAAACCCAGCCCCAGAACCTTAGCCGCCCAGAGCAGGGGCCAGGATTTGGCGAGGTCGAAAAGGATAACCGGTACCAGGATAGCCAGCCGTTTGCCGGTGGCGTGCCACAGGTTGGAGATGCCGGTATTTTGGGTGCCAAACTTTCTCAGGTCAACGCCGCGCGCCAGGCGAGCGGCTATGTAAGCGGGGGTTATCGAGCCCACCAGATAAGCCAGTGCCGTCAAGGCGAAAAAGGAAATTGACATGGTAACCCTTATATTATACTAAGGGTGGCTTATCTTCAATAATCCTCTTGCCCCGGCCAGGGCAAAGAGCTTATCAGCCACTTCGGGGGGTATTTTGACGGCGCCGGGCATGGTCTCGGTATTTTCGTCAAGGCCGTGGTAGTCGCTGCCGCCGGTGACCAGGAGGCGGTACTTGCGGGCCAGCCCCACCAGTTCCCTCACTCTGGCCGGCGAGTAGTCTTTGTAATAAGCCTCCAGTCCCACCAGGCCAGCCTCTTTCAGCCGCCTCAGCATCGGCTCGACCTCGCCCACGGTAAAAGGGTGGGCCAGCACCGGCAGGCCGCCGGCGGCAAGCACCAGCGCCACCGCCGCTTCCTGGGTTATTTTCTCCCGCTCGACGTAGGCCGGGCCCTCGCGACCGATATACCGGGTGAAAGCCTCGCTGAAGGAGGTGATGTAACCCTTCTCCAGAAGTGCCAGGGCGATATGAGGCCGGCCGATGGTGGCGCTGCCCGCCAGCTCCTGCACCCGTGACCATCTGACATCGAGGCCGAGGCCGGCCAGCTTTGCCAGCATCTTTTGTGCCCACAGCTCGCGGGAACTACGCAGGTTTTCCAGGTTGTTTATCAGGTTATCATCGGTATCGTTAACGAAGTAGCCCAGCAGATGGGCCTCACCCTGAGGAACATCGGTGTTGATTTCCACCCCCGAAATCACGGTTAGCCCGGAAAATGCCCGGGCGGCGGCCTGAGCCGGGGCAACCCCCGCCACGGTATCATGGTCGGTGATGGCGATAACTTCCAGCCCCAGCGCGGCCGTTTTGGCGACCAGTCCCGCCGGCGTAAACCGGCCGTCCGAGGCCGTGGTGTGCAGGTGCAGGTCTATTTTTGACATGGTTAGTCGGTCTCGCGGTAAATGCGTTCGATGCTTACTGCCCGGCCGTCACGGTTGATTTCGACCAGGATGGCGTTGAGCATCGCCTTACCCTTGCCCACCATCATGTGGTGGGGCATGCTGGTCAGAAACCGCTGGAGCACGTTATCGGTGTCGTCGCCGATTACCGAGTCTATGGGGCCAGTCATGCCGATATCGGTAACGTAGGCGGTGCCACCGGGCAGTACCCGGGCATCAGTGGTGCCGACGTGGGTGTGGGTGCCCAGCACCGCGCTCACCCGCCCGTCCAGGTAGCGCCCCATGGCCACTTTCTCCGAGGTCGCTTCGGCATGAAAATCGACGATAATCACCGGCGGCCCCTCGAACCCGGAGAGCAGCGCGTCCATGGCGCGGAAAGGGCAGTCAAACTCACCGATGAAGATGCGGCCGATGAGGTTCACGACGGTGGCCTGGCGAAAAGTAACGTAGCCCCGGCCGGGCACGCCGGGGGGGTAATTCAAGGGGCGGATGATGGGCGCCTCGCCATCCAGGTAAGGGATAATCTCACTCTTTGCCCAGACGTGGTTGCCCGATGTCAGGACGTCAACGCCGGCCTGGTACATTTCATCGGCGGTTCCAGGGGTCACCCCCAGGCCGCCCGCCAGGTTCTCGGCGTTGGCGATGACCATGTTCACGCCGTACTCACGCCGCAGGTCAGGCAGCAGCTGATTTATGGCCTCCCGTCCCGGTTTGCCGATGATGTCGCCGATTGCCAGGACTAGCACCGGGCTTGCCTACTTGGCATATTCTACCGCCCTCGTCTCCCGCAGCACCGTCACCTTAATCTGGCCGGGGTATTCCATAGTTTCTTCAATCTTCTTGACGATGTCCCGGGCAAGCCTCACCGCCGCCAAGTCATCAATCTTTTCCGGGCTCACCATGATACGTACCTCGCGGCCAGCCTGAATGGCGTAGGACTTTTCAACCCCGCTGAAGCTGTTGGCGATGTCCTCCAGTCCCCTGAGCCGTTTCAAGTAGTTCTCCAGGGACTCACGCCGGGCGCCCGGCCGGGCGCCGCTGATGGCATCGGCGGCGGCCACGATGAAACCCAGGACACTGGTAACGTTGGTCTCAAAGTGATGGCCGGCAATCGCCTGCACAATGTCCGGCGACTTCTCCCACTGTTTTACCAGGTCAGCGCCGATGGCGGCGTGACTGCCCTCGACCTCATGGTCCACCGCTTTACCGATGTCGTGAAGCAGAGCGGCTTTCTTGGCCACGGCCACATTGGTGCCTAACTCTGAGGCAATCATCCCCGCCAGGTGGGCCGATTCGATACTGTGGGCCAGCATATTCTGTCCGTAGCTGGTGCGGTACTTGAGACGGCCAATCAGTTTGATTAGCTCCGGCCTTAAACCATGCACGCCCACTTCGTAAGCCGCCTGTTCCCCGGCATTCTGCATGATGGCGTCAACCTCTTCTTTGGTCTTGGCCACCACCTCTTCAATACGGGCCGGGTGAATTCGGCCATCCCGGATGAGCTTTTCCAGTGACAGCCGGGTGACTTCGCGCCGCACCCCGTCGAAACTGGAGATGGTCACCGCTTCCGGGGTATCGTCAATAATCAGGTCAACGCCGGTGGCCTGCTCCAGGGCGCGGATGTTACGTCCCTCACGACCGATGAGGCGGCCTTTCATCTCGTCACTGGGCAGGGGAATCACCGAGACAGTCGTCTCGGAAACTATGTCCGAGGCGCAGCGCTGGATAACCTGTGAGAGGATTTCCTGGGCCTTGCTATCAGATTCCCGCTTGAGTTCGATTTCCCATTCCTTGAGACGGCGCGAAGTTTCCTCGCGCAGCTCGACCTGCATGGCATCCTGCAAGACCTGTTTGGCTTCAGCGCTGGACATGCCGGAGATAGCCTCCAGTTGCTTTAATTGCCGCTCCTTCACTTCGCTCAAGCCGGCGCGCAGGGACTCGAGTTCTTTCTCCCGGCTGGCAAGCCCGCGCTCGCGCTGGTCAACGGCTTCCAGCTTGCGTTCCAGGCTGTCCAGCTTCTGAGTGACTCGCTGTTCCTCGCGCTGAGTCTCGGTGCGTCGCTCACGGTTTTCCGTTTCGATGCCGGCTTTGAATTTGTCCCCTTCCCGTCTTGCCTCATCCAGCACCGATTTAGCCTCAACCCGGGCATCAGCCATCATCCGGGAAGTCTTTCTCTCCATGAGACGCATCTGCCGGTCGATGACGACCCGGCGGGAAATGAGAGCCGCCATGCCACCAAAGACCACGCCGATAACAAAACTGCTTAAGAACCAGGCCAGTGTTACCGCATTTAGTTCCATTGTTCACCTCCTTTAAGGATTCATGTCCGGGTTAGGTACCCGGGGGATAACTTGCGGTTTGCGGGGTTACCGCCCATCTCCTGCCAGACACGGGCCAGGGTATGGCTAATCACCTCGTCATCAAAACCGCGGCGCTTGAGATAGCTCCCCAGACGTCCACAGAAAAGCTGATAGTCCGTTAGTGATAGGCAGCGGACTCTGCCCAGGGCAGCGCGGTAGGCACTTTCAGTATCGTTTATCTCCCCGGCGACGCGCTCGATAATGTCTTCGGGGACGCCCTTT
>JAZDKE010000043.1:0-13710 GCA_043803245.1 Chloroflexota bacterium | reverse complement strand
ACGAACTCCTGGCGCGTCCTGCCGTTGACCCTCTTGGAGTGCAGCAGATGAAGATAACACCGGGTGCTCCCATCCTTGTTGCGACAGATCTGCAGGCGACTGAACATCTCATCATCACACTACCACATCTTCAGCCTGGCTTTCAAGAGGTCTGGCAAAAAACGTTACATCACACTTTTGCGTCGCCCAAAGCTGGAAGGCACCTGCCTCGAAGCTGACGAGATGCTCCAACTGTAAAAGTCAAGCCGGTCGTATCCGGGATATTCCGGCGGGCGGGTCGCTTAATATCAGGTGAACAGGCTTAAAGCGGGGCTATTTTAGGCCTTTTTCTTTGATGGCCTCTTTTAGCTGCTCGATTTCCCGGCGCAGCTTCTTCTGTCCCCTTATCAAAACCAGCACGTAGCCAAAAATCACCGCCCAGACGATGGTGTAAACGGCGAAAAGGTAACCAAGATTATCCAACCGAAGCCTCCTTAACCAGTTTCAACCAGTCTTTTTAAGCGTCTCAGGTCCTGTTCGTCCTTCTTGGCAGCCACTCTCTGCACCAGCAAGAGGGCGTAAAGCGCGGTGAAGGTGAAGATACTGACCACCAGTGTCAGGAGCATGGCAGGGGCCAGTCCCCCGGTGAAAATCACCGGGCTGGGGTGCTGCGTCCGCCAGAGAGTAATCGAAAGGAAAACGATGGGGACATCGAGAAAGCCCACGATGCCGACCACCGCCGCGAACCTGGCCCCCCGCTCGCTGCTTGAGGCGTAAGCGCGCACCAGTAGATAGGCGATGTAAATCAGCCAGAGCACCAGCGCCGTGGTCAGCCTCGGCTCCCATGTCCACCAGACCCCCCAGATGGGTTTAGCCCAGATACTGCCGGAGATAAGAAAGAGGCCGGTGAAGACGACGCCCACCTCGGCTGAGGCGCTGGCCAGTATGTCCCACCTGGTGTTGCGCCGCCGGAGGTAGGCGATGCTGCTGATAAAGACGATGAAGAAGGCCAGGAAGCTGTTCCAGGCCAGCGGCACGTGCCAGTAGAAGATGCGCTGCACCACCCCCATGGTCTTTTCCGTGGGCACGTAGAAGAAGATAAGAGCAAGCGAGGCCACCAGGAGCACCAGGCTCAGTACCAGCAAAATTCGCGATAGCACAGCTACCTCCTTTTATTCTTCGATAACATAGTCAAAGACCAGGTAAGAGACCGTCAGGAAAACGACATCAAAGGCGGCGATAATCTCAAGCCAGCTTGCCATGCCGCCCCAGGACTCGCCGGCGAGGGCCAGCGCCGAGGCCTTCACCGCACTGATGATGACCGGCACTACCACCGGCAGGAAAAGAATGGGCAGCACCAGCTCGCGCGCCTTGGTGTTGGTGGCCAGGGCGGCAAACAGCGTGCCGCAGGCCACAAAGCCAACGGTAGCCATAATCGTGACGGTGATTATTTCCAGCGAGAGCACTGGAAGGTTGAAGAGAAAAGCGAAGATAGGCAGGGCGATGGCTTCGATAACCAGCAGGAAGACCAGGCTGGCCAGCATCTTGCCGGTATAGATGACCTCGCGGCTTGCGGGCGAGACCAGCAGCCCCTCGAAGCAGCCGTCTTCTTTCTCCAGGATGAAACTGCGGTTGAGACTGAGCACGCCAGCGAAGGCGAAGGTGACCCAGAGCATACCCGGGGCGACCTCGACCATCTGGACACTTTCACCGAAAGCAAAATTAAAAATGATAATCACCAGCAGGGTAAAGACCAGCACCGAGGTGATGATTTCCCTCGCCCGGAACTCGGAGAGAACGTCCTTCCAGGTAATGGCCGCCACCTTACGCCAGAACGTCATACCGGGGCCCCCGCGTCGGAGGTGGCGTCCTGGTAGGTCCGCTTCAAACCGGCTAAGTCCAGGGACTTTACGCCCCCCTCGAAGACGATTTTACCCCGGGCTAAAATGAGCAGGCGGCTGGCCAGTTCCAGGCCGCGTTCCAGGTTATGGGTGGTCATAACCACGGTGCGTTTGCCATCGGCCTCCCCTCGCAGCACATCCCAGAGCAGGGCGATTGCCTGCTGGTCCAGCCCGGTGTCCGGCTCATCCAGCAGCATTATCGGCGGCCGGTGGAGCAGCGCCCGGGCAATGGCGAAACGCTGCTGCATCCCCCGGGAAAGGGTGCTTATCCGGTCATGGAGACGCCGGGTCATACCGACCAGGGCGGTAACCTCGTTGATGCGCTCTCTCAAGTGGGGCACATCGTAGAGACGGCCGTAGAACTCCAGGTTTTCGAAAGCGCTCAGGTTGTGGTAGAGAAGGGTGTGGTGACTCACCACCCCGATTAAGCGCCGGGCCTGTTCGGCACGCTCTTTTAAGTTCAGGCCACCAATCATCACCGTCCCCGATGAAGGGTTAATGACGGACGAGAGTATCCGTATCAGAGTGGTCTTACCGGCACCGTTGGGGCCGAAGACGACCACCGATTCCCCCCGGCCCACTTCTAAGTCAACGCCCCTTAAAGCCGGAAAATCATCGAAAGTTTTGGTGAGCCCCCGCACCTCGATGGCTCTTTCGCCGGGATAGTCTCGGGAAATCATAGCCCCGGTTTATCTTTCGAAGCTTTGAGCATCTCTGCCAGTTGCCGCTTCTTTTCCGACCGCAACTTCTGGTAAACCTCTTCGGTGATTTTACCATCTTCAAAATCGTCGTCCAGCTGCGCCAGTCCCAGAAGCTTTTCCTGGGCCGTTTCCCCGGAAACTAGGGGGGCTTTGGCTGGAGACAGCCTTTTACGCAGTATCAGGTAGCCGCCACCGGCGGCGAGCATCAGTACCAGCGCCACCACCAGCCAGACAAGCGGCCTTTCGCGGTTCGCTGGTCCTGCCGGCTGCCCCGAGAGGCTGACCTCCAGAGTATCACCCGCCGCCAGTCCCTGGCCGGTAAAGTACTGGTATATGGTGCCGTTCATGTCGAGCGGCGTCTGCCGCGTGAGACTTTCGACGGAGACCAGCGTGTCCTGCCCCTGGACCAGCAGGTTGAAGACATTGGTGGGGTAGTTCACCTGGTGCTGCAAAGCATACGCTTTAGAATCGTAGCCGACGAGGTAAGAATAAATCACCTCCCTCGTGCCGGGCAAAAGCGGCATCGTGTCAGAAATGCCGGACTCGCCCTGGACGATACGGGAGTCAATCAGGCCCAGTTCGGCCTGGAAATGGACGGCTCCGGGCGGCAGCGAAAACCGCAGTGTCTCCTTCTTGCCATCCGGGGTAACCGGCGTTGAGCCGATAAACGCCCGGTCGGAACTATTGGTGAAGACCAGGTACTCCTCGACGAGGAAAGAGCCCGACCCAGGCAAGATGACCAGGTGCGATTCCTCGACACTGACCACCGAGCCATCGGTGGTGGTGTCGTAGACGTCCATCGTGGTGGTAATGACCGGTTCCCCGCTGAAAGAGAGAAACGGGCCGATATACTCCGCTGCCTGATAGGTAAGCGTTATCTGGTACCGGTAGGCCGGGTCGGTATTAAGACCGCCGAATTCAAACCGGCCGCTATTATCGGAAACCGTGTTAATACTGCCAGTCTCGTTATCGCCGGTAAATATTTTTAAGGTAAGCCCCTGGCCGGCGACGCTTGAGCCGCCGCTGGTGCCGTTAGCCAGGCCTCCCTCGATTTTACCCTGGCCGTCACCGGCGGCCTTGACCGGCTGGCTGAGCGCCAGCACGAGCAGGAACATAAAACAAAGCCGCTTAATCACTCTTCCCTTACCTCGCCAGGCTTTTCCCGCACCGGGGGCAGAAATGGTCGCCGGCCGTTACCGGAGCGCCGCACTGGGAGCAGAAACGGGCCTTATCGCGCCGCAATTTCTTGACGCTCTTTTCGATTTCCTTACCGACGTCGACAGCGCCGGTCAGGTGGTCCATCTCTTTAAGGATGGCGACGGCTTTCTGCTGGTACCTGGCCTCTAATTCACGATAGTCTTTTTCAGCAAGCGCTCCCGACTGGCGGTCGAATTCGATTTCCTTGAGCATGGCGTAGGTGGTGTCCCGCTTCGAGCGCAGCTCTCCCAGCCGCTCATCCTCGGCCGGCACTGAGGCTGGCTCCCGCCGGAAAAAGGGGTATAAAACGAAGGCGAGAGTAAGCCCGGTGAGCAGCACTTCTGCCAGGATGGTCATCTAAAAACCCCCCGCCAGGGTGTGCCGTTTTATGGCGTCTATCGCCATGAGTAAGAACACCGCCTGGATGCTCATCTAAAAGCACCCCCGTCAAATTCCTTTACTTCCCGGGAGACCCGGCGCTGGTAGGCCTCATCCTCAGCGGTCAGGCCAGGTGACTTCGTCTCGGAGCTTGGTACCGGTTTAACCCAGGCCTTGAGACCGAGGTAGATGGCCACGGCGCCAATCGCGAGGGCGATGAAGGGCAAGAGCCATGCGGTCAGGTTGAAGCCCCGTTTGGGCGGGGCGGCCAGCACCTGCTCGCCATAGGTGGCCGTCATCATCTGGATAATCTGGGGGCCTGTCCGACCCTGGTCGAGCTGCTGTTTGATTGAAGCCTTCATATCATCCCGTAAGCTGCAGACAGGTTCGCTGCAGTTGTTTAAGACATGATTGCAGCCGCACAGGCAGACCAGCTGCCGGGCAACGCTGGTCACGGTATCGCCACTTGCCGCCACCGGATAATAACCCAGCCAGAACAGGCAAAGTATCAGGCCGAGCAGTTTCAATTTCATGCTACCGCCTCCCTCCGGGCTTCCGGCGGTGTCGCCCGGCCCGCCCGTCCGGGCCAGAACGCCACCAGCCCGCCGAAAACAAAAACGCCGCCGCCGAACCAAATCCAGCCGACCAGTGGGTTGACCAGCACTTTGAAAGTGGTGACCTGATTTTCATCCCAGCCTACCAGGATGACGTAGAGGTCTTCGAGCGGTGTGCTGCGGATGGCAACCTCGGTCACCGGTTGCTCCCTGGTGCGGTAGCGTTGTTTTTCGGGGAAGAGCTTACCCAGGGACTCGCCGCCGTTGGACAGCGAGATGGTGGCGGTGACGACGTCCTTGCTCTCGGTCTGGAAGCTATCGAGCCCGTCAAAAGTTAGAACATAATTGTTAATCGCCATCTGTTCGCCGGGCTTCAAAGTGGCTTCCTTTTCGGTGCTGAAGACCGAAGAACCGATAACGCCCACCGCGATAAAAATGATGGCAAGGTGGACGATATAGCCGCCGTAGCGGGGACGGTTGGCCATAATCAGTCCCCAGAAGGCGTTGAAATAGTTTTCCCCGCGCATGCGGCGGCGGGCCCGGGTGCCCCGGAACCATTCGTAGAGTATCGTGAGCAGAACGAAGCTCAAAACGCTGAAACCCATTATGGCGTACCACTGCCGCATACCCGCTAGCGGCAGGACGACCGCCACCATCACCGCTACCCCAAGCGGCCAGAGGAAACTGCGCACCAGACTGCTAAGCGACGCCCGCCGCCAGCCGATGAGGGCGCACAGGCCGGTGAGCAGGATGATGGCCAGGAAAATGGGGCCGTTCACCTGGTTGAAAAATGGCGCCCCCACGGTAATCTTGGTGCCCCGCACCGCCTCGGATATCACGGGGAAGATAGTGCCCAGGAAGATGGCAAAAGTGGCGCCCAGGAGCAGCCAGTTATTGAAGAGGAAGGTGCTCTCCCGCGAAACGAACGACTCCATCTCGGTCTCGGATTTGAGCAGGTCGCTGCGCTGGTAAAGCAGTCCCAGCGAGCCGATAAGGGCGATGCCGATGAAAGTGAGGAAAAACGGCCCCAGGGAAGACTCGCCGAAGGTGTGCACCGAGGAGAGAATGCCGCTCCGGGTGAGGAAGGTACCGAAGATGGTCAGGGTGAAGGTAAGGATTATCAGCACCATATTCCAGACTTTGAGTATCCCCCGCCGCCGCTGCATCATCGCCGAGTGCAGGAAAGCGGTGGCCACCAGCCAGGGCATCAGCCCCGCGTTCTCCACCGGGTCCCAGGCCCAGTAACCTCCCCAGCCGAGTTCTACGTAGGCCCACCAGGCACCGATGAGGTTGCCTATCCCCAGCAACAGCCAGGCGAAGAGCGTCCACCGCCTTATGGTGAGCAGCCACTCGTCACCGAGACTCCGCTTGAGCAGCACCGCCACCGCAAAAGCGAAAGGGATAGTGAAGCCGACGTAGCCCCCAAGCAGGACCGGCGGGTGCAGTATCATGCCGGGGTTCTCCAGCATCGGGTTGAGCCCCAGCCCGTCGGCCGGCACAAAAGCCTGCCGCAGGAAAGGACCGGAAACGAAAACCAGCAATATCAGGAAAAAAGCCTGGGTGGTCATCATGACCGCCTGGGCGTAAGGCAGCAGTTCCCGGCCGCTAGAGCGTTTCTGAAGGGTGACCACCAGGGCAAACACCGAAAGTAGCCAGGCCCAGAAGAGCAGCGAGCCGGCATTACCCGCCCAGAGAGCGCTGATAAGGTAGGGGAGGGAAAGGTCGCGGCTGGTGTATTGGTAAACATACGCGACGCTGAAGTCGTGGCTCACGAGCGAATAGAGCAGGATTATCACCGCGAGCGATATCAGCCCGGTTGCCGCAAGCAGCGCGTTTCGGGCGCTGGCCAAAAGACGAGGGTTTGCCCGCCGCGCCCCCACCGCGCTGGCAACCGCCGAATAACTTGAGACTACCAGGGCCAGGACTAACGCAAAACTAGCGACGGTTGACATATCTAAGTCTAAATCACTTTCCGGGGATAAGTCCGGCTACTCAGGCACGTACTTTGAGGCACACTTCACCATAATCGTCTTAGCCTGGAAGACGCCGTCCGAGCCAACCTCACCCTCGACGACCACCTCATTACCCACCTTGAAGGCATCGGGAACCGCCCCCCGGTAGACTACCGGCAAGCGGCTATCGCCTTCGGTAATGGTGAATTTCATGGTATTGCCGGACTCCTGCGACACCGAGCCGGGGGCCACCTCGCCGGCCGCCTTTACCGTCTGCCCCCGCACGGCATCTCCCTCTCCCAGGAGCTCACTCACGGTGTAGTAGTAGGTGGTTGCCCCGCGGAATGCCATCACCGCCAGAAAGCCGATGGCGGCGAATAATATTATCCCCGCGACCAGGAATTTACGCCTCTTCAGCAACTTACCACCCCCCAGAGGTAACTAAAACACCCCTTTTTTCTCTTCATTTCGAAATGCCTCCCCCAAGCCATTATATGCTAAATACGGGATTTTTCAAAACGTGGGTGCTATTTGGGAATATGCTAACCAGCCTGCTTATGGCTTTCACCCATCATGCCTGCTACAAACCATGCCCATTCTAGCGATAAACCCTGCGGTTCGGTAGGCTCATGTACCCTATCCGTAGACTAAGGACTACCCTGTATTTAGTGGATTTCCGCCCTGTTTTAACTTCGTCACATCTTCGAGCAAGCCTCGGGAACGATTCAGCACCCGGCCAGAATATTGACAATCGCCGGAAAAAGACTAGAATACTAGAATATTGATATAGCTTGGCAGGAAAATAAGGATGAATAAAAAACGTGTAATCGGACTGGCGCTATTCCTGGTCGGGTTTATCGTAGGCTGGGTCGGCTATGGCATGTGGCGTAATCCCGACCTTGATTGGACCGGCTTCAAGCGTACCGGCGGGGAAGTGTTGGGGTGGTTTGCCAGCGAAGCGGTCCGGCTGGTGGGCGACCCCTTCGCCATCCTCGGCATCGTGGTGATGATTGGGGGCATCATCGTCCTGGTAAAGGGCGTTGGCTTGGTTACCCATAAATCGTGATGCGCCGCCACGGCGCGCCAGCTTTTCCCCGAACATCCCTAGCGGCGCCGCTCTGGGGGTATTCTCAAACCGGCCAGGCGCACTGCCAGCCACAATATTACTGCGGCGCCGTATACCAGCGGCTCGCGGAAGTCGGCCTTGACCTGCCAGAAAAAATGGGTTACCGCCAGCAGGGCCGCCGGATAGACCAGCCAGGGGATGACCATAGACCAAGCTTCCACACAGCGTAAACGGTAGATTCGCTCTTCCGGGGGAAACCGCTTTAGCAGGTCATCAATGCGGTAGGTACGGGGATGGGCGACCAGCCCGCCCACCGCTACCGTCCAGGGCGATACCTTAAAATTCTGCGCCAGTTCCGCCACCCCCTCTTTGCTGGTGGTGAACTCGTAGTAGTTGTTGTAGCTGATAACGGAGCCATAAGGCGTGGGGTTATCTCCCGGCTCATCCGCAGCCGGTAGCGAAGGTAGTCCCCCACCTCCCTGGCAGGCGCTTAAAAAGGCAGTGCCGGCCAGTGCCGCGCCGAGGCCGGTGATGAACTTGCGCCGCGAGAGAAAGAGGGCTTTGGGGGTAATTTCCGAAGGATTTATCTCAATCATGCCTGCCCGCCTGAAGGTGAGGAGCCGCTACAAAAGGCCTCTAATTTTGTATTGTAGCCGGTATGATACCGCACGTTATTTAGCTTTAGTCCACGAGCAATGGCAGGGCAGGTTGTCCCTCTTTACTCTGCTTTCGGGGAAGACATCGTTTATATTTCGTAGCGATGTGGCCTCTCTCCAATCTATCGTTAATCATCTGGTAATACCGGGGATCTAATTCCGCAGAAACGTACCGCCGGTTAAGCTGTTTGCCCATTTCAATTTCTGAACCACTTCCCCCGAAAAGAATTAGCACGATATCATTAGTCATTGTGCAGGACTTGATTAGCATCTCGGCAAGGGACTGGGGGATCTGGCACGCATGTAACGTTTTCTCCCGGCTAACATTCTTCACCAGGTCATAATAGAACCAGTCGTAAGGCATTCTGCCCTTTGAACCATTGGCCAAATTCCCTCTGATTCTTCTGTCCGTAGGATTCAGATACGGGACGGCAACATTATTTTTGTAGAAATTACTGCTAGCTGTTTTCCGGCAATGCAAAATGCTACGATGGGCGGTGGTAAAACGCTTGGGAGTATGGCCGACATTGGTATTATAAATCCAGACGTAGTCTGAGACTTCATAGCAGGCATCGTCAAGATAGTTTACTCTTAGATAGGCGTTTTGCTTTGGATAATTTATCAGGAACATATTGCCGGTGTCTTTCAAAACACGCAAGGATTCAGAAGCTAGTTTTATATACCACTTTGCATAGTCTTCAAAACTTTTCCTGTAGTCCTTGTCGCCATACTTCACCCCAACGTTATAGTCCGGGTCTCCGTAAACCATATCAACGCTGTTGTCAGGTAACTCTTTAAGGAGATCGAAGACATCTTTTAGAAATACTTGGTCTAGATATGTCTCAATACCCATTTACTATCATAATCCCATTAACACTTTTCTCTCCGTAATTTTTGGACTCCGTTGACATTATACATCACCGTATTAAGTTGATACACTAGCCAAACTCTAGAGGCGATATTTGTCCTTGAGGATTTCGGAAATGGCACCCAGGTAGCCAAACGCCTTCTGGACAAGCGCTTCCTCGGCGCTCATGGACACCCCGGCGCTTGTTCCGGCGGGTTTCTCCTCGCAGGCCCCGACCTGCCCGATGTTCTTAAGGCAGCACCGGGCCGGAGCGACCAGCGCCTGTTCCGCAATGCGGGCTATTTCGAGGTGGCTTTCCCGGGAGACTACCTCCCAGTAGCCGCTGAGACGTCCGGCGAGCTGCCCGGGGTTTTCCTGGTCGAGGGCTACGGAAGCCGTGGGCACAATCCCCCAGGCGATGATGCCGCCGGCTTTAATGAAATCCGCGATGGCTCCGGCGTAACCTTTGGGCATCAGCTCAAGCTGGTAAGCATCGAAGGAGAGAATCTTGGTCCCCATCCCCAGCAGGTAAGGGAGATTAACGTTGGCACAGAGATGGAGCGCCCCGGGGCCTTCGAGACCGCCCAAAAAATCCCGGTAGTCCTGCCTTGCCCGGACATCATCGTAGCCGGAGAGACCGCTGAAGACCCAGCCCAGGCCGGGCTCGTCCAGCCAGACAAAGGCCCCGGGGTTTTTAGCTTTTAGCTCGCGGTACTGGGCATTAACTTTTCGCTGGATAAAATCGTAGAGCAGCGTCCGGGCGTCATCGTTATAGATGATGGGGCGGTTATTCTCGTCGGTGACCCGGAAGCCGAAGCTCACCGGCCCGATAAGCTGCCCCCGGACGGCGGGGTAAGCCCCAAGGTCCCGGGACAGAAAACGGCGGTAGACCCGGGAGTAGCGCTCACTCAAGGCAAAAGTATCCGGCCGGGCGGCCATCTCGGAATAATTGGCCAGTTCCCGCTCGAAACCGGCGCTATCAAAAAGCAGTCTCTTATTTTCTTCATCAACCGTTATTCCCGGGAAGTTCTGCGATGCCTGGACGTACATATCCTCGTAAAAGCTAAGGTTGGGCAGCTGCGGCCAGAAAGGTATGTCCAGGCTAAAAGCAAGCTCCAGCGCCTTCTCGATATCGGCGTGGGGCATGATGCCCATGGCGGTGGTCTTGCAGGCCGCCCGAAACAGCATTGACTCGTCTCCAGCCGCAGTCTCTTTAAGATTAATGATAATCGAAATGCGGCTAAAAACTCAAACGCTGAAACACCATTCATTCCCGGTTATCAGGCGAAGAATCACCAGAAGGCGGTGCCAACTGATTGGAGGCTAGCTGCTCCGTATCACGTAGTGGCGGGTGCCTCCGGTTACCGTCTCACTGCGCAGGGATAAAATCATGTAGACCAGGTTCCAGTTATCGGTGCCGGAAGGCATATCAATTTGCGCCTGGATATCATCAGCGTGCAGCAGGCCGCTTGCCCAGGTGATGTTGAAGGTATCAATATCAACACCATCGTAGGTCATGTCGACCGACCGCCCGTTCCAAACGTTATTGGTGCTGAAGCCATCGGAAAGCGCGGTGCCGTTGAATATCAGGTAATCGCCGGTATAAATTGAGTCACCCTCACCCACGAAGGCAGTAAGTTTCGCGGCGTCGACCTCACCCTCGATTGGCTCGGGAATTACGAAACCGGTGATGGTGCCGCCTGGCTGGCCGTCAAAGTCGAAGTCGAGGTTCTCGTTGCCGCCGCTGAAGGCGAAGGTATCATAGAGGTAGAGCTGGTGCCCCGCAATCTCCGGGCTGGAAAAGATAACAATCAACGACCAGCCGGCATAGGACCAGTAGTCTCCAGTGTTGGCCTGAACGTCACCCGCGGCATATTCTGCGTTACCGGTGTGGTTATTATCGCTGCCGAGATTGGAATAAGCCTTGACCAGCTTGGTTACGTCCAGGAAGCTGGCATATGAGTAATTCCCGCGGTTCTTATTGCCCAGAACCGGAGCCCGGGAGGCGGTGATATTCTGGGCTCCCTGCTGGGGCTGACCATCGCCATCCAGGTACACCTGCTGACCGTTTATCCAGAACTTGGCGCTGGTATCGGCGGTGCCGGTGATTTGGGCGACGGCGAAGTTATCAATGTAGGCATACTCGTTGGAGCCGCCCATATCGGCCAGGTAGAACCTCATTTTGAACTGGCCGGTCAGGTAGGCGTCGGGCACGATGTAATGGAAATACTCTGAGCTGGTGTCGTCCATGAAGGCGGTAAGCAGAGGTCCCCAGCTTGAGCCCCCGTCGGTGGAGAACTGGAACTGGAGACCGTCAGTGCCCTCCAGGGAACTGGTGCCCTGCTGGTCCCACTCCACCACAATGCTGCCCGAGGAATAGCTGCTCAAATCCATGCTGGCGGTCGTCGTGAGGTAACGGGCGCTGGGGTTGCTGCCGGTGTAACGACCGCGGAATCTACCCGAGGAGGGTGGGGAGGTTGGGTAGATTTGCCAGACGGTGTCGGGGCTGGGGTTGGTCCAGTTGTTGAAATTGGCGCAGGTGTCCGGCCAGGTGGGGCCGATGGCCGAAGTGTAACCACCGCTGAACCAGCCCGACCAGTAGAGGTAGGCGGCGATAACGTCCGCATCGGCGGGGATATCGTTGACCTCGGCGGGACTCGAGCTAATCAGGGTATCGCGTCTATCGTAGGGAGAGTAGTTGTCCAGCATCAGAGAGTTGCCCACGGCGCGGTAGTCACCGGCGATGGCCGCCGACATTCTGCGCAGTTCGGCACGCGACGGGTAGGCTTCAATCCGGGTATCGCCGGCGGTCGAAACAATCTTGTAAATCTTGGTGTCGACGTCCCAAGAGATAGGGACATCGCTTACCCCGCCGGTTTCCACCCAGGAAATGGCTAGCGGTCTTTCTCCGGCCAGCGCCGGTGTGTAATCAAAGGTTATTTCGGTGCTCATCGGCACGTCAACTACCGAAACGCCGGGGAAGTCGGTGTAGCTGACCGGCGGGCTGAATTCCCAGACCACGGCCTGGCCGCCGGCATAGTTGGAGACGGTGGGCACCGAGTAGTATTCTTCAAAGGGGTCCTCCTCCAGGTTACTGGAGCCGGCGACGTAGCCGTAGCCCAGCGGCAGCCATACCCCCAGCGACACGATCTGGAGAGCCGCCCCCTCGGCTTCTCCGGGGTAGAAGTCAATCTTTATCCGGTAGTTCGAGTCAGTGGTGGCAGTACCGGCCACGATGAGCTTATTTGACTCGATGATGGCTTCGCCTTCAGCCGGACTAAGCGGTGTAATATTCTCCGGAATCCAGACGTTCTGGACAGTGACGTTGGCCGTAAGCCCGTTGATCGGGTCGGGCAAATCATATGACCAGACGGTGGTGAAGTCGTAGGCGTCGTACTCCGGGCTATCGAAGAGTACCGGCAGGCGGTCGTATTTTATCTGCCAGATGGCGTCTTCGATACCCGAGTCGGCAGCATACAGCTCGTCTGTCCGGGACTGGTAAATCTCGCCGGACTTGAGTGAGGTGCTGAGATGGGACAGTATCGGGGGCAGGGACAGGCTGCCGAGCACGAGCAATATCAGGACACTAATCAGTGCCTGTCCCCTCTGCTCCCGGAGCCATTTAGCCAGGGTGTTTCTGACAATTCTAGCCATACTTATAGTCCCGGCCGGGGCGTAATCTCACGCAGCTTGGTGACGCTCTGGGAATTAGAACCTTCGCCCACGGTGGCGTTTATTTTTAAGGTGAGCACGCCACCGCTGAACTGACAGCTCGAGCTAGCTGAAGTTGCGTTGATGTAACTGGCAACTACCGACCGGCTCGGCGCGCCCCCATCAATGGTATAACTCCGTTTGAGCTGGCCTTCCTCGATGGTATAGGTTACCTCATATTCGGAATTGTCCCACTCCGTCCAACTCAAGTTGAGGGGGAAACCGTAAACGCCGCCCGGGGTGACGGTCTGGGACATCTGGGCATCACGGCCAATCCAGTAGATAGCGTTCATGGCGTGCCAGCTGGCGGTGGTATAGTCGCTATTGCGGCCGCCCTGCGTCATCACCTGGCTGGCGGCGATGGCCGCGCCAAAACCGATGAGGCCGGTGATTACCAGGGCCACCAGCACCTCGATTAAGGTGAAACCGGCCGGGTCCCGGGCTAATTTACTCAGTTTGCGTATCATCGCTTTACCTTGTAGCTTTCCAGCTGGGAAATTTCTTTACCATAGTGTGAGATGGTGACCGTTATCAACTGGATATCGCCGTTGCGCAGGCTGTCAGCATTGATTACCGCGGTATAGCCCGGGTACTCGTCGGAGACGGGCACCGGGTCGTAGGCGGAAGCGTAGGGCAGTTTCTTTAATTTCTCCATCTGGGTCTCCGCCAGAATTCGCGCCGAGACCTGCTCGTCGGCAATCCGGCGGGCGTTGGAACTGGTCGCGAGCGCGCTTGCCAGAGCCAGGCCGATGATGCCCAGCAGCACCA
>JAZDKE010000042.1:0-11338 GCA_043803245.1 Chloroflexota bacterium | reverse complement strand
TTATCCATCACTATGTTCCTCCTGGAGAATTTCAGAGATAGACCACCAGTTCCCCTCTCCTTTATGCCAGAGAGGGGATGGTAAGGATGAGCTTTATTCTCCCCGAAAAGGAACGCGAATAGTACTGCATAACCGTATGCCCGTATTATATACGCTTGGCGCGTATAAGTCTACTTCTTGAGCCAGGGCATCATGCCGCGCAGTTCCTGCCCCACCGTTTCAATCATATGCTCCGACTCAATGCGCTTCAAGGCGTTATGTACAGGGCGGCCTGCCTGGTTTTCCAGAATCCATTCCCGTGCGAAGGTCCCTTCCTGTATTTCGGAAAGGATATCATCCATCTCCTCGCGGACAGTATCGTTAATAATCCTCGGCCCCTTTATATAACCACCGTATTCAGCGGTGTCACTGACGGAGTAGCGCATGTAGCTTAAGCCACCCTGCTGAATCAAATCAACGATGAGCTTGAGCTCGTGCAGGCATTCGAAATAGGCAATTTCCGGCTGATAGCCAGCGCTGACCAGGGTCTCAAAACCCGCCTTGATTAGCTCCGAGACACCACCCACCAGCACCGCCTGCTCACCGAAAAGGTCGGTCTCGGTCTCTTCGGCAAAAGTGGTCTCAATAACGCCGGCGCGGGAGCAGCCGATGCCCCGGGCATAAGCCAGGGCGTTCGCCAGTGCCTTACCGGAGGCATCTTGATGCACCGCCACAATGGCCGGGGTACCACCCCCCTCGGTATAAACCCGCCGTACCATGTGACCGGGTGACTTGGGCGCCACCATAGCAACATCAACCTCGGCCGGAGGGATAATCTGGCCGTAGTGGATATTGAAGCCGTGAGCGAACATCAGCGTCTTACCGGCACAAAGCTCGGACTGAACTTCGGCCAGATAGATATCGCGCTGCAACTGGTCGGGCGCCAGCATGATCATGACATCCGCCTCCCGGGCCATTTCCTTCGCGGAGACAACTTTAAAACCGGCCTCACTAGCTGCCTTCCATCCGGGAGATCCCTTGGCCTCGGCTACAATAACCTTGACCCCACTATCCCTAAGGTTCTGGGCATGGGCATGCCCCTGACTGCCATAACCGAGCACGCCAATCACCTTACCATCCAGATGCTTTAAATCACAATCGCTGTCGTAGTAAATCTTAGCCATTAAAACCTCCTTCGCTTTTATATCTTTTCTGGGCCACCGGACTTTGGTCGCCCCGGACGGGAGGACCTGCTCACGGCCGTCAATGGCCCGATTTCACCCCGGGCCATAGCTATACGGCCAGTCCGGGCAATTTCCTTGATGGTGAAGCCCTTCAGGAGCCGGATTAAGGTGTCGATTTTATCCTCCTCACCGGTAACGCAGATGGTCAACGAGTCCAGGGCAACATCCACGATGCTGGCCCGAAAAAGGTCGGCAATCTCGATAATCTCGCTGCGGTTGGCCGAGACTGACTTCACCTTAATCAGCGCCAACTCACGGGCTACGATGTTTTCACTGGTGATATCCGATACCTTGACCACGTCAACCACCTTATCCAGCTGTTTCCTGACCTGCTCCACCGAGGTGGTGGTACCGTCCACAACAATAGTGAGACGTGAATAATTGGGTATTTCACTGTGCCCCACGGTGACGCTCTCCATATTGAAACCCCGCTGCCGGAAAAGGCTGGCGATGCGGTTGAGCACCCCCGGCTGGTCAGCGACCAGTGCCACCAGGGTATGCTTGGTTGCCATCATAACCTTGCCTCCTAAATATTGCTCACCGGCAGTTTGGCCGAGTCGGAAACTTCTCGGGGCTGCTTTTCGGGCGCGAACAGAACCTCGGCTAAAGACGCCCCGGGCACAACCATGGGATAGACGTTCTCCTCCGGTTCCACACGGAAGTCAATCAGGAAAGGCCCGTCGTGGGCCATCGCCTGCCGAATGGCCGGCGCCACTTCCTCGCGGCGTTCCACCCGAAGTCCCGGCATGCAGTAAGCCTCGGCAATCTTAACGAAGTCGGGGCAAGAGAGCGGCGTGGCCACGTAATGCTTCCTGTAGAAAAGCTCCTGCCACTGCCGCACCATGCCCAGGTAGCCGTTATTCAAAACCGCAATTTTCACGGCGACCCCGTCCTGGACTAAAGTCGCCAGTTCATGGAGGGTCATCTGCAGGCTGCCGTCGCCGTCAATGCACCAGACCGTGCTGTCGGGGCAGCCCACCTTGGCGCCCAGGGCCGCCGGCAGGCCAAAGCCCATGGTGCCCAGCCCGCCGGAGGTAATCAGGGTGTTGGGCTTATCGAAGATATAATGCTGTGCCGCCCACATCTGGTTCTGGCCAACGCCGGTGGTGATGATGGCCTCGCCGCCGGTCACCTCGTAAATCTGGCGCACCACGTACTGCGGAATCAGGCTAGAGGAGTCCCGGACCTCGTTCGGGTACTGGCTGCGCCAGGCATCGAGCTGCTTAAGCCAGTCAAGGTGCTGGGCAGAAGCCACCTGCTTGTTCAAGGCCCGCAGGACTGTCCCGATGTCGCCCACAATGGGCACATCCACCCGCACATTCTTGCCAATCTCAGCCGGGTCAATATCGATGTGAATCACGCGGGCTTTCGGGGCGAAGGCGCTCACCTTACCGGTCACCCGGTCATCAAACCGCATGCCGGCCGCGATGAGCAGGTCGGTATCGTTAATCGCCAGGTTAGCGTAGGCCATACCGTGCATCCCGGGCCAGCCGTAACTAAGGACGTGAGACCCCGGAAAACAGCCAATACCCAGCAGGGTGGTGATTACCGGAATCTGGGCGGTCTCGGCAAGCTCTTTAAGCTCTTCGTACGCCCCGGATATCTGCACCCCGCGCCCCGCCAGGATAACGGGCTGCCTGGCCTCATTAATCAGCTTGGCCGCTTTCCTGACCTGCGCCGGGTGCCCCTGGAGCGTGGGCCGGTAGCTCGGCAGGGTATGCTCCGCCGGGTAATGAAATTCCGCCGGCTCGGCGAGCACGTCGCGCGGGATGTCAATCAATACCGGTCCGGGTCTTCCCGTCCCGGCGAGATAGAAAGCCTCTTTCACGGTGGCGGCTATTTTACCGGCGTCGTGCACCTGGTAGTTATACTTGGTAATCGGCAGGGTAATGCCGGTGATATCCACTTCCTGAAAAGCGTCCTTGCCGATAAAGGGCCGGGCCACCTGGCCGGTAATGGCCACCATCGGCACCGAATCGAGGCAGGCGTTGGCAATGCCGGTTACCAGGTTGGTCGCTCCGGGGCCGCTGGTCGCCACACAGACACCGACCTTGCCGGTAGCCCGGGCATAACCGTCGGCGGCGTGGGCCGCCCCCTGCTCGTGACGCACCAGGATATGCCGTAGGCCAGCATACTGCGGCAGAACGTCGTAGAGGGGCAGCACCGAGCCACCCGGGAAGCCGAAAATAACCTCGACGCCCTCTTTCAGCAGACTCTCACATAAAATCTGGGCACCCAATAGTTTCATCTGCACTCCCTTGCCGGCTTCAGCACCGCGCCCTTGCTGGCCGAAGTCACCTTCTCCGCGTAGTAACTGAGATAGCCTTCCTTCACCTTCGGCTCAAATTCAGGCAGCAGGGCCAGACGCTGGGCGAGCTCCGCGTCACTCAGAGCCACCTCCAGCTTGTAGCCTGGAATATCAATCTTGATGATGTCGCCATCGGCCAGGGCCGCGATTGGCCCTCGACTGGCCGCCTCCGGTGAGACGTGCCCGATGGCCGCCCCACGGGTCGCCCCGGAAAAACGCCCGTCGGTGATTAAGGCCACCTCTTTGTCCCGGCCCATACCGGCGAGCAGCGAAGTCGGCCCGAGCATCTCCCGCATACCGGGCCCGCCCCTGGGCCCTTCGTAACGGATGACGACCACCTCGCCCCGGGCGATTTTACCCTTCATGATGGCCTGGGTGGCCGCTTCCTCCGAGTCAAAAACCCGGGCCGGCCCCTGGTGCACCATCAGTTCCGGAGCCACCGCCGCCCGCTTGACCACCGCCCCTTCCGGCGCCAGATTACCGAAGAGCAGGGCCAGTCCCCCGTGCGGCGAGTAGGCGTTCTCGGGCGAGCGAATCACGTCGCCGTCCCGAACCCTTGCCGCCGCGATTACCTCGCTGAGTTTCTTGCCGGTCACCGTTATCTGGCCAAGATTTAATAGCCCTTTGAGTTGCCCCATCACCGCCGAAACACCGCCGGCGCGGTCCAAATCTTCGAGGTGATAGTCCCCGGCCGGCCGCAGGTGGCAAAGGTTGGGCGTCCGCTCGCTAATCTGGTTTATCTCCGGCAGGGGAAAGTCCACCCCGGCCGCGGAGGCTACCGCCACGAGATGCAGTACGGAGTTGGTGCTGCCCCCAAGCGCAAGGTCAACGACGAAGGCATTATGCAGCGCCCCGCGGGTAACGATATCCCGGGGGCGGATATTAGCTTTAAGCAGCGCCGCCACCCGCTCTCCGGCGGCTCGCGCCAGCATACGCCGGCGGGCATCAACCGCCGGGATGGTGCCGTTGCCCGGCAATCCCATACCCAGAGCTTCCAGAGCGCAGTTCATGGTGTTGGCGGTGAACATGCCGGAGCAGCTACCACAGCCGGGGCAGGCAACCTCTTCCCAGCGGGCCAGTTCCTCCTGGCTCATATTCCCTTTGGCTACCATGCCTACCGCTTCAGAGAGGGAGCTATAGTCAAGCTTCTGCACCTTACCATCGGTGGTGAGGCAGCCCGCCAGCATGGGGCCGCCGCTAACGAATACCGCCGGCAGGTTCAGCCGCAGCGCGGCCATGAGCATGCCGGGGATAATCTTATCGCAGTTGGGGATAAAAACCAGAGCGTCGAAGGCGTGGGCCTGGGCCATCACCTCGACCGAGTCCGCAATCAGCTCCCGGCTGGGCAGGCTGTACTTCATGCCGGCGTGGCCCATGGCGATACCGTCGCAGACCGCAAGGGTATTCACCTCGAAGGGCACACCGCCGGCGGCGCGCACGCCTTCCTTGGCCGAAGCCGCGATATCGCGCAGATGGATATGCCCCGGGACAATCTCGCTGTAACTGTTAACAATGCCCACGAAGGGCTTGTCCATTTCAGCGGTGGTTACGCCAAGAGCGTGCAGCAGGGAGCGGTGCGGCGCCCGCTCGATGCCTTTTTTAATGATGTCGCTCCGCATCTGCAAACCCCCGAAAGCTGCGAAACAAAAACCGTCCCGACAACGGGACGGGTGAGAAGCCCGGTAGCAGCTTCTAACTGCGTTTGACTATTATGACTCAAACCGGGAATTTATGTCAAGAGCCGAGGGCCGCGATTGCTTCGGCTCGATGACCACCCGGCGACCGTCGCCTTCGCCGATGCTGTGCGTGGTGACGTCAGGGTCTTCCGCCAGCTCGACGTGAATGATGCGCCGCTCGTAAGGCGTCATCGGGTCCATCATGCAGGCTTCCCTCCGGGAGACCACCTGGTCGGCAAGACGGCGGGCCATGCTCTGAAGCGCCTCGGCACGGCGTTCCCGGTAGCCTTCGACGTCAATCGTCAGGGGTGCTTTAACCTTGAGCCGGTGAGAAACAATGGTGCGGACGAGATACTGAAGGGCCGCCAGAGTCTGGCCGCGGCGACCGATTAAGATGCCTAAATCATCACCCTGAATACCGAGTAAAATCTGGCCGGCGCCCCCGGGCTCACCCTGAGACTCCTCAAGGTTCACCGAAGCCTCCAGACCAAGCCGCCGAAGCAGCTCTTCCAAAATCTCCCGGGCGGCACCGGCGATGTCTATTTGCGCCAGCGGGGGGGATGCCTCGCCTTCCTCCAGGAGACGCACGCTTATCCTGGCCTCACCGGACGAGTCGTCACTAGCTTCCTCCAGAACGGTTACCGCCACCGCCTCGCGGCTTACGCCGAGTTGCTCCAGGGCTCGCTGGATAGCTTCCTCCACGGTCTTGGCGCTTACCTCCAGATGCCTCATAAGCTATCTTCTCCTCCTTCTTGGCAACTTCCCTGGCGTCCGAGCGCACCGGCTCGGGAGAAGGACCTTTCCCCCCGGCCACCGGCCAAACACGCTGCGGCACCAGGTTCCCCCACCCGGTCATAAAGTACTGAATGATAATCCGTATCAATGTGGAAACGACCCAGAAAAGGGCTAATCCGCTTGGGAACTGCAGGGCAAAGAAACCGAACATGAGCGGCATCATCCAGAGCATCATCTTGCTCTGCTGTTGCTGCCTGGGGTCGGCGGTAGCGGGCGTTACCATCTTCTGTTGCACCCACATCGAGCCGCCCACCAGGAGGGGCAAAATCATGGTGGCATCAGGCTGGGCAAGGTTCAGCCAGAGGAAGCGGCTGCCCAGCGGTATCGCGGTGTGCAGCATCGGCCACGAGTAGAGAAACCTGGGCAGGTCAATCAAAGACTCCGGGGCATCTCCCAAAAGACGGATAATGGACTGGTAAAGCGCAAACCAAATGGGCATCTGCACCAGCATCGGCACCAGGCAACCGGCAGGGTTTATGCCCACCTCCTTGTAGAGCTTCATCTGCTCCTGGGACAGCTTCTGCTTGTCCCGGGCATATTTCTTCTGGAGCTCGGCCAGTTTCGGCTGCATCGCCTGCATCGCCGTGGTGGAATTTATCTGCCGCTTGGTGAGCGGGTACATCAGCAGGTTAACCACCACCGTGAGAGCGATAATGGCCAGCCCGAAGCTGCTAAATAGATATTGCGTGAGCACGATGAGGATATTCACCATCGGCCCAATCGCAATAGTATCCCAAATCCCCATTTAAGTGCCGAACCTCGATTTCCCGTTTGTTAAGTGCACCGCGTTTTCCTGCCTGACCGCACCTATTTGCTGCTCAAAGGCACGTTCCAGATGTTAACCCCGTTGTCCGCCCTCACCGCATAAAGGGTATCCGGGTCCTGGGTATGAAGGTAGACCACGCCGCTACTTAAGGTTAAGGGGGCGTGAACTTTGCCCGTAATGCTGGTCGGAAGCTCCCTCGCCTGGTATTGCACGGTATCCAGAGCCCAGAGTTGGCCCGTTTCAGTCGCGAATATCACGCTGTTCCCGCTCAATACCGGGGCCGCGACCAGCGGCGCTCCCAGTTCCCGGACTGCCAGGCTCTCCCCGGTGGCGGCATTAAAGACATAGACCCGGCCATCCATCGCGCCGGCGTAAACCGCGCCGTTAGCCACCAGCGGCCCCGCCCAGAACCAGCGCTCAGCCTGCACCGCCGAACGCCAGATGAGCTGGCCAGTTGAGGCGCTTACCGCGTAAAAATAGCGGTCGAAGGAGCCGAAATAGACCGTCGCCTGGTGTATGACCGGCGGGCTGGTGATGGCACCGCCGGTGACAAAGTGCCATTTCTCTCGGCCGGTATCAGCGTCCAGGGCATAGAGCCGGTCATCCATCGAGGTAACGTAAACGGTATTGCCAATAACCACCGGCGCCGCCCAGACCCTATCCCCGGCATTAAACTGCCACTTCTTCGCCAGAGTGGCGGCGTCAAGGGCGATGACTTCACCACGGGAAGTGCCAAAATAGACATTGCCCCGCCCGAGCTGCGGCCCGCCGACAATACCGCCCACCGAAGCGGTTTCCCCAGCCGGGTACCTGGCCTGCTCTTCCCCCCTGCGGTAGACACGCAGGCGGCCATCGTAGCCGCCGACGTACACCAGCTCACCGGCTACCGCCGGCGTTCCGTAAATGGCCACCAGGCGGGGGGCCGGGGCGCAGCCAAAAGCGTTCCTTGAAGCCGGCTGCTGCAGGGTGACCGACCAGAGCCGACCCGCTGCCTCAGTATTAATCGCCAGAAGCCCGCCGCGCTGCGACCCGACATAGAGCGTGCCGTTATCAATAACCGCGGCGGAGCCACCCCCGGCCAGAGTGCCCGGGACGCAGCCCACCGCCAGAACCGCCAGTACCAGAAGCAGCCCCAGAAAAGCGATGGCTCGACTTTTAGCGCATTTCAAAAGACATACACTCCCTATTTCAATTTAAGGCACCGGGTCGTAGCCGCCCGGGTGAAAAGGATGACAGCGGGCGAGCCTGGCGGCGCCGAGCCGCACCCCTTTGAACAGACCAAAGCGGGAAATCGCCTCATGGGTATACTGAGAGCAGCTCGGTACGAAACGGCAGGACGGCGGCATAACCACTGAGATGGTCTGCTGGTAGAGTCTAATCAGTGCCAACGCCAGCTTGGTCATTTTTCGTAACTAAAATTCCAGCGCGTGATAGCAGACTGGATACCGACTTCTCGATTTGAAGGTAACTGGCCGTGCCAACGGCAGGCCTCGCCAAAAATACTAAGTCCCAGCCCGCCTCAATTTGAACCCGCCTCAAGTTTTCCCTGAGCAGTCGCTTTACCCGGTTCCTGGTTACCGCATTACCGACCCGCCGGCTCACCGAGATACCCGGGCGGGGAAAGTCCAGACCGTTAGGCCGCCACCGCAATACCAGCCGGTCACCGACCAGGGAACGGCCTTCCCGGTAAACCAGGGCATACTGCGCCGGCCTGGTAAGGCGTCTTTCTCCCCGCATCACCTTCGCTTCTAGCCAGTTTAACACTTGGACAACCACTTAGCAAGCAGTTTGCCAGCAGGGGGATAAATACCAGACACCCGCCTAGACGACAGTTAGCCTCTGGCGACCCTTGCGCCGCCTGGCCTTTAAGACCCCCTGCCCACCACGGGTGCTCATTCTCTTCAGAAAACCGTGCTCCCGCTTGCGGGGAATCTTTTTCGGTTGATAAGTCCTTTTAGGCACGTCCGTTTCCTAACAATAAGTTTACCTGGCTGAACTCTCTGGTAGAATCAACTTGTAATTCTAAAACCTTACCCGGCACGGTCATCGCCACCGGCCGGAGCCGGCGGTACTTCCTGGGGAACGACCGGTTTCATCCTGACTGGCCAATGGCCGAATGCCTGTTCAGTCTCCCCGGCAGGCATCCCGCCAGTAAGACGGACATGCTCGGGGACGATAGGCAATAGTGCCAGGTGCCGCGCCCGCTTAATCGCCACCGCCAGCATCCGCTGGTGCCGGGCGCAGGTGCCAGTCCGGCGGCGTGGTTCGATTTTTGCCCGGTCGCTGATGTAACGGCCGAATTTGGCCGGGTCTTTATAGTCAATGGTGGTCACCTTGTCCCGGCAGAAAAAACAGACCCGCTTTTTCGGGGGGTACCGGCCGCCGGACCACCTCGGTTTTCTCGGTCTAATTGGTGCGCTACCTATTACCACGGTTTAAACCACCCCCTACCTTTCACTAAACGATATCTTCCGGTTCCCAATCGGCCAGGCCTTCAGCGGCTTTTTCTTCGGGCAGAGGCGCCGAACTCTGGCGGTCAAGGAAGGTCACACGGTTGGCGATTACCTCGGTCCGATAACGCTTCTGGCCGTCCTGCCCTTCCCAGGTGCGGGTATGAAGCCTACCCTCGGCGTAAATCAGCTTACCTTTGGCCAGGAACTGGTTGCACTGCTCCGCCAGTTTACCCCAGGCCACCACGGTGAACCACTCCGTCTCCTCCTTACGCTCACCTTCAGGCGTGGAATAGGAACGGTTGGTAGCCACCCGAAAGGTGGTCACCGGGTTGCCGTTGGGGGTAAAACGCATCTCGGGTTCGCTACCAAGGTTCCCGATGAGCATGACCCTGTTTAAGCTAACCATCGCCCCGGCACTCCTTTAATCAGCCACTTTAACCGATGACTTGCTCTCGGCTTCTTTAGCCAGTGGCTTCCTTTTAGCTCCTTTGGCCGATGCTTTGTGGTTTTCCAGTCTCACGAGCATATGCCGCAGAACATCCTCCGAAATCCGGAGGCTGGTATCAAGCTCTTTGCCCAGCTGAGTCCCGGCCTTGAAACGTACCAGGAAATAAAGCCCCTCCCGAGAGTGCTTTACCGGGTAGGCCAGCTTTCTTTTTCCCCACCGCTCGACATTTACTACCGTGCCACCGCGGCCGGTAATTAACTTGCTCACCGCTTCCACCCTGGCCTCAAGTGCCTCTTCCCCACTTGCAGGCGAAACGATGACCACCAGCTCGTATTCCGGTAATCCGCTTTCCACAACGGTTGTTCCCGAAGTCATGCCTACCTCAAACAATAATCCAGATTTCAATCATCACATTATACCACAGAAAAATTAAAAAAAACAGAACCGGGGTTAAACCGCCTCCCCGGGCCGCTTTAACGCGCTTGTCTTGACGCTGGGAAAGACTCCTGCTAAACTCTACTCCAGACGGCCCCGTGGTGTAGCGGTCTAACATGCCACCCTGTCATGTTGTATTCCTGTTCGCCCGTACGAAAGGTCGCCGTCCGAAAGTCCGTGGTGGTGAACTCTCCTAGCGTAGCCCATATTATCATCGACATACTCTCAACCAATTTCAGAACGCGAGGTTTGCATCGATAGGGGTGACCCCAAACGAACGAAACCTATCGGTCTGCTGGGCCGGTCAGGTCTCACTCTTTGCGGTTTAGTCTATCACATATCGTTGACTGGCTGTCAACCCGACTTCGTCGGAGCCAGCTATTCGTCCTCAAGGCTTACCCAGCCGCGTTTTAACGCCTCGTGCACCGCCTCGGTGCGTGAGCCAACCCCCAACTTACTAAAAATGCTCATGAGGTGACCCTTCACAGTCCGCTCGGCGAGGCCGAGGTATCCGGCGATGTCCCGGTTGCCCATCCCTTTTGCCACCAGCTTTAACACCTCGGTCTCTCGACGTGTGAGGTGTTGGCCAAATTCAAGCGCTACCGGCTGTGGCCTGACGGCGTGCTTCAGGAGTCTCCTTTCCACTAGCGGGTCACAGACAAACTGTCCGGCCCGCACCATCCGGATGGTCTGCGCCAGTTCTTCGCCTTTGGCACTTTTCAGGAGATAGCCGCCGGCACCAGCTCTAAGCAGTTCGACAGAGCATTCCTCTTCGTGCAAAGTGAGGACGAGTATGGCTGTCTCCGGATGCTCCGACTTAATCCGCCTGATGGCTTCGGGACTGTCCAGCTTAGGCATGCGGGCTTCCATTATGATTACATCGGGTTTTAGTTCCTTTGCCAGCCTGACCGCTTCCAGACCGTTGTCGCTTTCACCGACCACTTCGAAGTCTGCTTCACTCTCCAGGAGGCGCCGTATCCCCTGCCGCACCATGTGCTGGCCATCGGCAAGAAGTATCCTGATCTTACGTCTTTCTTCTCCCGTCACAGTCCTCTCCTATCACCTTGAGGAGGGACAGGCGCTCCAATCGCTATTGGGCTCCTGTCTTCGTAGGTCATTGGCTAGAGCGAGCCTTGAGAGTATTTCCTCAGCACACCTATCACTTGTCCCTGCACCTGAACCTAGCCGTAGTCAACGCAGATAGGAGCCATGCTCCAGTTCACCAGCAGCAAAC
>JAZDKE010000041.1:0-10150 GCA_043803245.1 Chloroflexota bacterium | reverse complement strand
CCTTCAACCCGGCATTTTCCTCAAAAGTCCGGCCAGACTCGACAACTTCTTTTTTCAAGCCCAGTTCTCCCGGAGTCACCAGCTCGTAAGGTATATTTTTAAGCAGGGCGCGGTACTCGGCGACTTTGCCCCGGTTATTGGTCCCCAGGAGCAATCTCGGCAACACGTTAACTTAAACCCGGTGCCGGCTTTTTTCGAAACTATCCAGGTCGATGAAACGTGCCTTCACCTTCTTCATCACCTGAGGCATGGTGGTGTATTCCATTTCGTTCAGGGGCAGGCGGTGCGGCTCGAAGGGGCCGTGGCGGCGCAGGTATTCCGCCACCACGTTGGCCTGCTCCCGGGCCGGGTCGAAGGAGATATCGGCAAACATATCCCGCGGTCCGACCAGCTGCCCGTTATTGAGCTGGAATCCGGCGGCGGTGACCCGGGGCGGCCCGTCAAAACGGGTGGGCGTGCTATCGGCAATAGCCACCGGCATTAAAGGACCGTGGTGCGAACCTCGCATCCAGCCCTCCACGATGAAAGGCAACGAAAACGGTTCCAGCACCTCGCCCACCGCCGGGAAAGTGCCCTGGCAGCGCACGATGCAGACCGGGTCGTCCTTGCCAACGTAGCGGCCGGCGATAAGCGAGAGCCGCTGGGTTGACGAAACCGCGGCAATCTGGCCGGTGTCCTTGTGATAGACCGCTTTTATGGTGAAGTGCGTGGGAGCGCCAATAAAAACTAACAGGTCATACATTTCTTCCGGGGTGCTCAAGGTTATTTTCTTGTTCTCTTTGACGTCATGGACTTCAAAGTTGAAGCCGTTGTGCATATTCTCGGCAATCACCAGGCCGATGGTGTTAAAGGGGTCGGCAAACATCTTGTAGAGCGGCAGGTTCCAGGCACCGGCCGAAGTCTTGTCCGCCATGAAAACGATGACCGGTTCCGAGATCCGCTCTTCAAACTCCATCTCGGCCACACCCGGCCCCATCCCCTTGATGTTGCCGGAAAAGGCATCCGCCAGGAGGTCCTGACCAGCGCCGTAGAGCTTGAGGCTCTTGGCGACTTCGGTACACTCGCAGAAAGTGTTCCAGGAGAGCTCATGTATTTCCCCGTCAGCCTCCCCCTTCTGATGGGTCATAATCAGCTGTAAGTCATCACCGCACTTGGTAACATGGTAATCAATCAGGAGGCCGCTCCGCTTGGCCTTTCCCAGACATTCGCCGGCCTGAGCAATTACATCGGGGTGGGATTCGGAATGACCGACATACCCACCGATATCCGCCTTGATGGCACTCAGCGTTATCTTCAAACATCGCCTCCTTATAGATGACTAGCGCATTAGTATCGGGCGCTTCTTACCAGCCTCAGTTTAGCAACTTGGCGGCGGGTGTGTCAAGGAAAACCGGGCTTTGAAGGCATAACGCCAATGGTGCTATAATGCCTCTGATTAGTGTTTTCCGAGGTGAGCTTCGATAGAAATAATCCCGGCAATCGACATAAGAGGCGGCAAATGCGTCCGGCTCTACCAGGGCGATTACAGCCGCGAAATCGTCTTTTCCGAAGACCCCGTGGATACCGCCCTCCGCTGGCAATCGCTGGGAGCACCCCGGCTGCACCTGGTTGACCTGGACGGGGCCCAGACCGGCGAAATCGTTAACCTGGCCACCATCAAAGAAATCGTAGGTTCGGTGCTGGTGCCCACCGAGCTTGGCGGCGGCATCCGTCGGCTGGAAACCGTCGAGCAAGCCTTAAAGATCGGCGTCGAGCGGGTGGTCATTGGCACCGCCGCCGTGGAAAACCCCGACCTGGTCACCGAGGCCTGCCGCCGCTTCGGTGAATCCGTGGCGGTGAGCATCGATGCCCGGGATGGCAAACTGGCGACACACGGCTGGCTCAAACAGACCGAGATTGCCGCCACCGATTTTGTGCGGTCAATGGTACGTATCGGGGTAAAACGCTTCATCTACACCGACATCAACCGTGACGGCACCCTCACCGAGCCCAATTTCTCGGCCATTTTCGAGTTGCTGGAGAGCACCAGGCTGCCCATCATCGCCTCCGGCGGCATCTCCAGGCTTATCCATATCAAGATACTGAAGCGCCTGGGAGTCTCCGCGGCCATCATCGGTAAAGCGCTCTACACCGGGGATATCAACCTGAAACAGGCACTGGCGGCACTGGACCAGTAATTTGCAATAAACACAAAAGGGGTGAAAAAGATAGAACTCAAACTTAACGAACAGGGGCTAATTCCGGCCATTATCCAGGACAGTGACAACGGGGAAGTGCTGATGCTGGGCTACATGAACCGGGAAGCCCTGAGGCGCACACTGAGCAGTGGTGAAGTCTGGTTTTTCAGCCGCAGCCGCCAGGAGCTATGGCACAAAGGGGAAACCTCGGGCAACAAAATAAAAGTGCGCTCGGTCTCGATTGACTGCGATAACGACACCATACTGGTGAAAGCCACCCCCACCGGCCCGGTCTGCCACACCGGCAACCGTAGCTGCTTCTTCCAGCCGATGACCGCTAAGGACTCAGTTTAAGCGGTCTCTTCCATCTCAACCAGCTTCTTCAAAGCGGCGATGGCCACCTCAATCTGGCGGTCATCCGGCTCCCGGGTGGTAAGCGATTGGAGCCACCGCCCGGGCATCAGGATTCCTCTGACCAGAGGGCTATTCTGGTGCCGGGCACCGAAATAGGTGATTTCATAGCTTATCGCGGCGATGACGGGCACCAGGGCCACCCTGGATAAGACCATCAGCCAGATGGACGGCCGGCCAAATAGGGCAAAGACGGCCACGGCGATAACCACCACCACGAAGAGAAAGCTGGTGCCGCAGCGGCTGTGTGCCTTGGAGTAGCTTCTGGTCTGGGCCACTTCGAAAGGCGCGCCAGCTTCATAAGCGTTCACCGTCTTGTGCTCGGCGCCATGATAGGCAAAAACACGCCTTAAGTCCGGCATCAGCGAGATTAGCTTGAGATAGCCGATAAAGAAGGCAATTCGAATCAGCCCTTCGACCAGGTTAAAAAGCAGCGAAGAATCGCCGGTGCTTATCAGCCGGGCAAGGAAAAGCGGTGCCAGGAAAAACAGGGCCACGGCGAAGACCATGGCCAGGGCCACCATCGCCCAGAGATAGGCGCTGGAAGATTTCGTCGCCTCTTCTTCCCCCAGGGCAACGCTGGCCGAGAAAAGGAGGCTGCGCATACCCAGCACCATCGCCTCAACCAGTACCACGATACCGCGCACCAGCGGCAGCTTTCGCAGTCGGCCGGTGAAAATACCGGAAAGGGTCTCGCCGTTCAACGCCAGCTCGCCGTCGGGCCGGCGGACGCAGGTCACCATGTGCCGGCGACCACGCATCATCACGCCCTCAATGACCGCCTGACCGCCGTAATGGAAATTTTCGCTCATACTCTAAAAAATAGGAGCGGTTGCAAGCAATCCGCTCCTCACCTTGCCGTCACTTGTTGATATTTATGTCAACTTATAGCGCCGCTTGAAGCGCTCGACCCGTCCGGCGGTATCAATCACGCGCTGCTCACCGGTGTAGAAGGGATGGCATTTCGAGCAGAGCTCGATTTTCAGCAGTTCCTTGGTGGCGCCGGTGGTAAAAGTGTTACCGCAGGCACAGACCACTTTCGCGTTGGGGTAATACTTGGGGTGAATTTTCGCTTTCATAACTCTAGCCAGCGTTAACGCTGACTTTCCTCCGATTTTCACGGTCCGGCCCAAATTCCACCACGCCGCCAATAAGGGCGAAGAGAGTGTGGTCCCGGCCCACTCCGACGTTACTACCCGGGTGAATGCGGGTGCCGCGCTGCCGCACCAGTATCGTGCCGGCATTGACCTTCTCGCCGGCGAACCTTTTAACGCCCAGCATCTTGGGCTTGGAATCGCGACCGTTCCGGCTTGAACCGGCACCCTTTTTATGAGCCACTTTCCGTCTCCTCTTTCGGCTTGCGCCGGCGCGCCTTCGGCGCTGGCTTTACCGCGGCCTCTTCCCCATCAACGATTTTATCTACCGCCAGTTCGGTGTAAAGCTGCCGATGGCCCGTCTTCTTGCGGTAGCGCACTTTGGACTTAAATTTGAAAACGACCACCTTGCGGCCTTTACCCTCTGCCGTGGCCGTAGCCAGAACCTTGGCCCCGGCCACGGTGGGACTACCCACCTTTACCTGGTCGCCGCTGGATATGAGCAGCACCCGGTCAAGCTCAACCGCCGCCCCAGGGGTAACCCCCATTTTCGCCACTCTTAGAGTTGCGCCCGGAGTCACCCGGTATTGTTTGCCACCTGTTTCAATTATCGCGTAAATTTTAAGCCTCCAAAAGAAGTATTGTACCAGTTCGGCAAGCGAGGTGTCAAGTTCCCGTTAACCGTTCCCAGAGCTTGCGGGCGATAGCCTCAAGTTCACCCGGGCTGCCATCGTTATTTACGACCACGTCGGCCCGCTTCAAACGCTCAGCGTCCGGCATCTGGACACGCATCCGGGCCCGCGCCTGGCGCACCGAGAGTCCGCCTCTTTCTTTAAGCCTTTTAAGAACGGTGGCTTCGGAGGCCACTACGACCCAGACCTCGTCAATGAGAGAGAGCCAGCCGGCTTCAAGCAGGAGCGGCGCCTCAACCACCACAACCTTCGTTCCCCGCTGACGCTGCTCCTCAAGCTGGGCTTGCACCATCTGAAATATCCTCGGGTGCGTGATGCGGTTGAGCTTTTCCAGGGCAGCGCCATCGGCGAAAACTATCTCCGCCAGGCGGCGGCGGTCAACCTCGCCCGCCGGGTTGAGTATCGCCTCACCGAAAGCCGCCACCAGCTCCCGCCACACCCCGGTGCCCGGCTTTAATGCCTCGTGCCCCAGCCGGTCGGCATTAATCACCACCGCCCCAAGCTCCGATAAAAATTCGGCAAATCTACTCTTGCCGCTGCCGATACCGCCCGTAAGACCAATAACTTTCATAATTTAAGAGAGCCTTCCTTATCAGGAATTAACTTCTGATAAGCCATTATCAGATAACTGATAATTCTTGACGAATGCTCCGCCTATCATGCTTGGTTTTGAACTAATGGTTATTTTTAATGAAATGCGCGGCTTAACTACCTGGGGGTTGCCTGGTATCCAGCCAGTGGAATTAGCATACGCAAGTCTTGGAAAAGTCGAATGTTGGAAATTGGTGATTTCATAATAATGCAAAAGAAAGTTCATTGACGCGCCGTGTGTGTGCACTTCGAGACTAGCTATTTTTAACCAATCTCTCTGCCCCTTCTTTAGTTCAACTTTATCGTTCTTTGTTTTCTCCCAATAGGCGGTATAATTCTGTGGTAAAGAAAGAACAAAACCTTGCCCCTGAATAACTTCTATCTGTGCTTCGAATTCTGCGTCCTCACCAGTATTAAGAACCTCAATATCAAAATCATCGTGTTTCCCCCTGATTGTTGTTTCTATTTTGGGGCGTCCGTTCTTAATATTATCCAGCTCTCGCTTTAATTCATCTCTTTTTAAACGTAGTTTATGAAATGCTATAACGGGACTCATTACTAAAATTACAGCTAAAATTAACAACCAGGCCCATTGCGGTAATACAAACTTTGAATTATATGACTGGTAAATCCCAAACAGGTCACCAATCAACAAGGCAGCAATGGCAAACCCCCACTTTCCAAAGGCTGCCAAGTATTCTTTAAAGGATTGCACCATACCCACTATTCTACCACTTAAAGTCAACACAAAAAGAGGCGGGTTAAATACCCGCCTCCCTGTCCAACTAAGTAACCAGAACTTACCGTTTTATGTCAACTTCTACCGGCAGCGGCTTCTTTTCCCTGCCCGGGCGGGCAAACTTCGACACTACCAGCCAGATAGCAAGCGCCACCAAAATCATTTCCGGCACCGCCGCCGGCTTAAGCCAAAACAGGGCTAACATGGTGATGCCCCCGGCCGCCAGAAATACTTTCAGCACGACATCCAGAGACTTATCCTTCATAACCCCACCTCCTTGGATACTCTATACTACTAATAACGCAAAAAACGCTGATTGGTTACTAACAGCTCTTTTTCCAGGATAACCTTCAAAGACATCTTTCCAGGCCATCTACCGGCCGGACACCGATGCCTCACCCGGCAGTGTAACCCAGGTGCGGGAGTGCACGCAATGGCTTCAAACCTGAAGTCCCGCTTTTTGAAACCGCCTGTAATATCAGGGGAGCAAGGTGTTATAATTATAGTAGCCAGCTTCGGGAGAAGGCCTTTGAAAGTAGAAGCCCGGCTCTATCAGAAGTTGCCCGGCCTGAGGGTGGCATGCCACACCTGCCAGTGGCGCTGCCGGGTTGGTCCGGGAAGGCTCGGCGCCTGCCGCATGTATGCAAACCAGGACGGCACCCTTTACAACCTGAACTACGCCGAGGTGTCCTCGATGGCAATCGACCCCATCGAGAAGAAACCGCTCTTCCACTTCCACCCGGGGACTCAAGTGTTTTCCCTGGGCAGCCTGGGCTGCAACTTCCACTGCAAGCACTGCCAGAACTGGACCATCTCGACGCCGGAAAGCAGTGACCTGCTCGCCACCTGCCAGCAAGTCCCGCCGGAGATGGCAGTTAGCACCGCCATTAAGGAGCGGTGCCAGGGTATCGCCTGGACCTACAACGAACCGGCCATCTGGCTGGAATACACCATCGACTCGGCGAAACTGGCCAGGGAGCGTAATCTCTACACCGTCTACGTGACCAACGGCTACTCTACCGAAGAGGCGCTGGACGCCGTCGGCCCCTACCTCGACGCCTGGCGGGTGGATGTTAAGGGATTTTCCGACCATTTCTACCAGGACCTGACGAAAGTGAAAAACTGGCGCAATATTCTGAGCACGGCCAAACGGGCCAAAGAAAAATGGGGCATGCACCTTGAGGTGGTGACCAACATCATTCCCGGCTTAAACGATGACGACGAACAGCTTGGCGGCATCGCCCGCTGGATTAAAGAAGACCTGGGGGAACTTACGCCCTGGCACATCACCCGTTTCTACCCCAGCTACCGGCTGAGCCACCTGGAGCCAACGCCCATCGCTACCCTGGAGCGGGCTTACCAGATTGGCACGCGGGCCGGCCTGAAATTCATCTATACCGGCAATGTCCCGGGCAACGCGCATGAGCGTACGGCCTGCTACGCCTGCGGCCGGACGGTGGTGAAACGGCTCGGCTACCACACCGAGGTAGTCGGCCTGGCGGGCAGCCGGTGCCGGTTCTGCGGTGCCGAACTTAACTTCAGAACTGCGGGGGGAGAGAGGCTAAGATGACCAGGAAACCGGCGGTCGCGGGACAGTTCTACCCGTCCTCAGCCACCAAGCTCAAGGCTATGATTGAGTCTATGGTAGACCGGACGGCGGCAAAATCAGAGGTGGTGGGCGCGGTCGTGCCCCACGCCGGTTATATCTACTCGGGACCGGTGGCGGCCGCAGTCTTCTCCCGCATCAAATTCAAAGACACCTTTATCATCCTCGGCCCCAACCATACCGGCTACGGCAGACCGCTGAGCATACTTGCCGGGGGCGACTGGCAGACTCCCCTGGGCAATGTCGCCATCGACTCGGCGCTGGCCGGCAAAATCCTGGCCGGTTCGGAGTACCTGGCCGAAGATAGCCTGTCCCACCAGTACGAGCATGCTATCGAGGTGCAGGTCCCCTTCCTGCAATATTTCAAAAGCGACGTAAAAATCGTGCCCATCGTGCTCGGCCCCGCCAGCGCCGAAGCCTGTAAAGGCATCGGCCGGGAGATTACCCGGGCGGTTAAGGAATACGGCCGTGAGGTGGTGATTCTCGCTTCCAGCGATATGACGCACTACGAGCCTCAAAAATCGGCGCAGTCCAAGGACGACCAGGCCATCGCCGCGATACTCGACTTCAACGAGGACGAGCTTCTAAAGAAGGTCGCCGGGCTGAATATTCCGATGTGCGGCGCGGTGCCGGTCGCCTGCCTCATCGCCGCCGCCCGGGAACTGGGCGCCACCGGGGCGGAACTGGTGGATTACCGGACCAGCGGCGCCGCCACCGGCGACTACCACAGCGTGGTCGGTTACGCCGGTATCATCCTCAAAAAAATTCACCCGATGGTGAGTCTCGCCCGGGAAGCGGTGACCGGCTACATAAAAACTCACAAGGTCTTAAAGCCTTCGGAAATTACGCCCGAGATGAAGGGCCGGGCGGGCGTCTTCGTCTCGATACATAAGCATGGTGACTTAAGGGGCTGCATCGGCACCATCGAACCAACCCGGCACAACATCGCCGAGGAAATAATCACCAACGCCATCAGCTCGGCAACCAACGACCCCCGTTTCCCCCCGGTCACCGCCGGGGAGCTCGCCCAGCTCGATTATAAAGTTGACGTTCTCACCTCACCGGAGCCGGCGAAAAGCACTGATGAGCTTGACCCGAGGAAGTACGGGGTCATCGTTGAGGCGGGTTTTAGGCGGGGGCTGCTGCTGCCCGACCTCGAAGGGGTGACCAGCGCCGACCACCAGATTGACATCTGCCGCCGCAAAGCGGGCATAGCGCCCGACGAGCCGGTGAGGCTCTACCGCTTCGAGGTGAACCGCTACCAGTAAGATTCCCGCTGCGAGGTCAGCCAGTGGATATGTTCGACCAGCAGTTCGAAAAGCAAAAGGAAACTGAAGCTCCCCTGGCGGCCCGGATGAGACCCGGGACGCTGGAGACCTTCGTTGGCCAGCAACACCTGGTGGGTGCCGGGCATACCCTGAAAAAAGCCATCGAGACCGGCCAACTGCCTTCCATTATCCTCTGGGGGCCGCCGGGCAGCGGTAAAACCACCCTGGCCTTCATCATCGCCAACTCCTCGGCCTCGCATTTTAGCCCGGTGAGCGCGGTGAGCGCCAGCGTGGGCGACCTGCGCCGCATCATCGAAGAGGCCAAAGAGCGCCGCAGGCTGCACGGCCAGAAGACCATCCTTTTTATCGACGAAATCCACCGTTTCAACAAAGCCCAGCAGGACGCCATCCTGCCCTACGTCGAGGACGGCACCATCACCCTCATCGGGGCCACCACCGAAAACCCTTCTTTCGAAGTCATCTCGCCCCTGCTGTCACGCGCCCGGGTCTACAAGCTGAACCCGCTCAGCGAGCACGAGCTGCGCATCATCATCACCAGGGGACTGAAGGACCGGCTGAAAGGGCTGGGCGCTCTAAACGTGACACTGAGCGCGGAAGCCCTCAAGCATCTCATCACGATTGCCAATAATGACGCCCGAATCGCCTTGAACACCCTGGAAATTGCCGCTCTCACCACACCGCCTGACGCCGGGGGGAACCGCCTGATAACTCTGGAGATCATCGAAGACGCCTCGCAGCACCGCGCCCTCCGCTACGACAAGCGGGGCGAGCAGCACTACGACACCATCTCGGCACTGCACAAATCAATGCGCGATTCCGACCCGGACGCCGCCCTTTACTGGCTGGCCCGGATGCTGGAATCGGGCGAGGACCCGCTTTACATCGCCCGCCGCCTGGCCCGCTTCGCCTCGGAGGACGTGGGCATGGCCGACCCGCAGGCCCTGGTCATCGCCATGGCCGCCCAGCAAGCGGTGCACTTTATCGGCATACCTGAGGCCAACCTGGCACTGGCACAGGCAGTGGTCTACCTTTCGACCGCCCCCAAGAGCAACTCGCTTTACCGGGCTTACTCGGCGGCTAGCGCCCTGGTGAAGAAAGGGCCCGACCAGGAAGTGCCCCCCCACCTGCGCAACCCGGTAACCCCGTTGATGAAAAAGATGGGCTACGGCCAGGGCTACCAGTACGCCCACGACTATCCCGGCCACATCACCGCACAGCAGGACCTGCCGCCACCTCTTGCCGGCAAGAAGTTCTACACCCCCGGCGACCAGGGTTACGAGAAGGACTTGAAAGAGCGGCTAAAAGCCTGGCGGGCGCTCCGGCAGACCAAAAAGGAGTCCGGGGACTAGGGAAGCGAAAGGCTTGCTACCTCCGGCCTTAGTGCGCGGCAAAACTTGACATTGGAAATCGCCAGAAGCTATACTTAAGAGCATCGCGGGGTGGAGCAGTGGCAGCTCGTCGGGCTCATAACCCGAAGGTCGTTGGTTCAAATCCAACCCCCGCTACCAATTTTGAAGCTAAAAAGCCCCCGATTTCTAAAAGATTTCGGGG
>JAZDKE010000040.1:0-2339 GCA_043803245.1 Chloroflexota bacterium | reverse complement strand
CCTGGCGGATAATGAGAAAAACAAATAGCCAGGCTAGCATCATTGCCTCATCGCTTGAAGAGCGCATACGGGCGGTCCGCCTGGTCGCTTTTGATTTCGACGGTGTCTTTACCGATAACATGGTCTATGTCTCGGAAGACGGTACCGAGATGGTGCGCTGTTTCAGGGGCGACGGCCTGGGCTTGAGCAAGCTGAAACAGGCCGGCATCGAGATAATCATCATCTCGACGGAAGCCAACCCGGTAGTCTCGCAACGGAGCCGCAAGCTGGGCATTCGCTGCATCCAGGGCTGTCCCGACAAGCGCGCCGCCCTGAAAACAGTCGCCCAGGAGATGGGGCTATCCCTATCGCAGGTGGCCTTCGTCGGCAATGACTTTAACGACCTCTCATGCCTTACCAGCGTGGGCCTGCCCATCATCGTGCAGGACGCCCAGCCGGAAGTGATTGCCTGCGCCCGGTACCGGACCAGCCTGCCGGGCGGCCACGGCGCGGTGCGCGAGATATGCGATTTGTTTGAACGCGTGCTGGCCATCGGAAAGAAGGAAGCAGTAAAATGATCGAAGCGATTGCCGGAGATATCATAGGTTCAGCTTATGAGTTTCATTCTACCAGGAATCCGAACTTCGACCTGTTTCTACCAAGTTCCAGGTTCACCGATGACACCGTCCTTACTGTGGCGGTGGCGGGGGACTGCCCCGCCGTCTTCGTGCTGGACAACCACTCACCGCACGGCGGGCTCGGGGACTACCTGCTGAACACATTGTTTTTATCCAGAAAACTGCGCTCAAAGAAATTCTATAAATTCGCCGTGGAGGGCTTCCCCGCCTGCGGCACACCTGCGGAAGCCCTGGCATACCACCGCCTCGACGGGCGAAGCCTGGTGGAACGTATTCTGACAACGGTTGATGGATAATTATCAGGGGTAAAATGATAAAAACAGTCATAACTGGCGGCGCCGGATTTATCGGTTCGCACCTGGCCGATGAACTGGTGCGGCGGGGCTACCGGGTCACCATCATCGATGACCTTTCCAGCGGCAAAGAGACTAACATCGCCCACCTCCTGAGGGAGGGAAAAGCGACGTTCATCAAGGACAGTGTCACCAGCCTGTCCCGGCTGGAAAGTGCCTTCGCCGGTGCCCGCTACGTTTTTCACCTGGCAGCCATTGCCAGCGTCCCAAAAAGCATCGCCGATCCGAAGCTCACCCACGAGACGAACGCCACCGGCACCCTGAACGTGCTGCTGGCCGCCCGGCGCAACCAGGTAACAAAAGTGGTTTTCGCTTCGTCGGCCGCAGTCTACGGCGACACCGGCGACCAGCCGCAGCACGAGGATATGTTGCCCGACCCCAAGTCACCCTACGCGGTGTCAAAGCTGGCCGGAGAATACTATTGCACCGTATTCGGCCGGGTCTACGCTTTACCCACCGCCGTCCTCCGGTATTACAACGTCTACGGGCCACGTCAGGACCCCAATTCTGAATACGCCAGCGTGATTCCCCGGTTCCTGCTCGAAGCCTTGCGGGGTAAGCCACCGGCGATTTTCGGCGACGGCGAAGTGACCCGTGACTTCACCTTCGTTAAAGACGTGGTATCGGCCAATCTGCTGGCAGCGGAAAGTGAAGCCACCGGCATCTTCAACATCGGCACCGGGGAGAAAAGCTCAATAAACCATCTGGCAAGGCTCATCACTAGGCTAACGGAAAAAAGTCTGGAACCGGTCTACCGGGAAGCCCGGCCGGGAGACATCAGGCACAGCCTGGCCGATATTTCCCGGGCTAAGAGCTTCGGCTACCAGCCCGGTTACCGGCTCGAAGAAGGCCTCAAAGAGATTATCAAGGAGTGGCCAACTGCCAGACAGACACTCGCCACCTATGACCATTAAATTAAAGGGCAGCAGGGCGCACAAGGAAAAATTCTACGCAAAGTACGCCACCAACCACACCCGGCCGCGCGGGGGAGATGTCACTTTGGGAACTCTCAAGAGCATGGCGGTTATCTGGAAAAAGACTTTTGGACGGTTCCTTCCCGAACACAAACAGGCCCGGATTGTTGACCTGGGCTGCGACTATGGCGGCATCGTCTGGTGGCTCAATCAGGCCGGTTTTAGCAACGTCCTGGTGGCGACCAGTCACGCCGAGGAAAGCCTCAAGCCCGATGCCATCGCGTCAGATGCCTACCAGGCAGCCCGGGCTATTGTGGGAATGGAGAAGGACGAATAACCGATGGCAAGACCCGGAGTGCTGATGATGGGCTCCTCGATGGGCACCGGGCTGATGCTCAGCCTGGGACAAGGCTTTAGCCGGCATGTACCGCCTTGACCATGGTGAGCACTCTTCG
>JAZDKE010000039.1:0-9970 GCA_043803245.1 Chloroflexota bacterium | reverse complement strand
ACCACTTCACCATCGGCAACCCCGCCATGCCCAACGCACCCCACTCCCACCCGATGGGCCCCGGCCTCAACTTCTACCGGCTGTTCATGTGCGCCCAGGGGACGCTCGGCATCTGCTACGAGATGAACCTGAGATTGATACCGCTGCCCAAGGTGCAGAAAATCTTCTTCGCCGCTTTCGAAAACGCCGCCGGTGCCCTCAAGGTAATCAAGGCCATCCAGCGCCAGGAACTGGGCTACGAGTGCTTCGCCTTAAACAACTTCGACCTGGCGACCATGGTCGTTAAGGAAAGCCCCGGCGATACCGAAAGACTGCAAAATGGCACTTACGTCACCAATACCGGCGCGAAGGCCTGGGACCACGACGTGCGCCACGCTTTCGACGCTCTGCGGCCCTCGCTGCCCCCCTGGACGCTGGTCATTTCCATATCGGGCTGGGCCAGGCGCCCCGAGGAGAAGGTGGCCTACCAGGAACTCGACTTAAGGGAGCTGATGGCTGAAATCGGCTCGGAGCTGCACACCTCGGTGGGCGGCATCGTCGGCCTGGGAAAAATCATCGCCGACGAGCTGGTCCTGCCCTGGAGATTGCAGAAGCGGTTCGGCTACCGCGGCACCAGCCACGGGCTCTCCTTCCACGCCACCGCGGACAATATCCCCCAAATCGAAAAAGTCCTTTTCGAGACCGCCGCGCGGCACCGCTATTCACCGGCTGACATTGGCGCCTACCTGCAGCCGGTGGAAAGGGCGCGAACCTTCTTCTGCGTCTACGACCTTCACTGCAACCCGACGCGAGAAGACGAAGTTCAGCGGGTAAAAACTCTCTTCAGCGAGGCCAGCGAAGCCATGATTGGCGCGGGGGCATTCTTTGACCGGCCCTACGGCCCCTGGGCAGATATGATGTACCGCCGCAACGCCACCTACGCCGAGTACCTCAAGAAAATCAAGGCGCAACTGGACCCGAACAACATTCTGAACCCGGGGAAGCTCTGCTTCTAACGATTAAGGAGGAATTTGCGAATGGTTAAGGAACTGAAAGAGTACCGGCGCTGGGCCTGGAACTGCTTCCGCGATAGCATGTGCAAGCACGTCTTCACCTGGCACTTGAAGAGTGCCGATTATGACGATATCTGCCCGCCGCTGGCGCGTTATAAATTTGACTGCTACTCCGGCCAGGGCAAAATGGGCGAGCTGGCACGCTGCCTGATTGAAGGCGAAATCGAGTGGTCCGATAAGCTGCTCGAGGTGATTTACAACGACCCCATTTGCGGCGCCTGCTCCTATAACTGCGGCCGCGTCATCGATATGCAGCCTTCTGACGTTATCCAGGCGATGCGTGCCCAGGCCATTAAGGACGGCAAAACGCCTCCCGGCGGCTTCGGGGAATTTTTGGAAGGTCAGCGGAAATTCATGAACCCCTACCGCAAGCTCGACGCCGACCGCACCAGGTGGCTGGCCAAACTGCCTTCCAAACTGGCCCAGGGCATCAGCGCCCCGGGGGCAAAAAGCAAGACCAAGACCCTGCTCTACGTCGGCTGTTTCCCCCTGCGGGACGAGGCCGGCGAAAAGATGGCCCGGGACGCCGCTACCACCCTGATTAAGGCCGGGGTTGACGTCGGCATCCTGGGAGAAGCGGAGCGCTGCTGCGGCAACCCATCTCTGCGCCTCGGTGACACCGACAGCTTCGTTTCCTTCGCCAAGGAGAACATCAAGCAGTTCAACAGCATGGGCATCGAGCGGCTGGTGACCATCTGTCCTTTCTGCTACAGCACCTTCAAGCGCGACTACCCCGATATCGGCGAGAAGATGAACTTCGAGGTGGTGCACATCCTGCCGCTGGTGGACCAGCTCATCAAAGAGGGCAAGCTCAAACCCACCAAGCCGCTTAACCTCACCGCCACCTATCATGACCCCTGCCATCTCAGCCGCCTGAACGGCTACGGCTCCGCCGGCACCGACGACTTCTCCGGGATTTGCTGGGAGCCGAGGAACATCATCAAGAGCCTGCCGGGCGTCAACTTCGTGGAGATGTACCGCACCCGTGACGATAACTGGTGCTGCGGTGCCGGTAGCTGGCTCCGAAACGGCTATTACGACATGGCCCAGTGGACAGCCCAGAAGCGCATCGATGAAGCCAAAGCCACCGGTGCCGAGACCCTGATTACCTACTGCCCCCACTGCGAGGAGAACCTCACCGACGCCGCTTCCAAAAACGGTAACGGCCTCGTGGTCGCCGACCTTCTGGACCTGGTGCTGCGGTCTCTCTAAACCGTTAAGCTGGAAGCCAGGTGGAAATTGGGGTAAAATAGGGGCACCTCCTTTTCAAGGGAGGTGCCCTTTCCTTAGAAGGATTCTAAAAGTACGATGGGGGGTCATGGAAGCATTGCGGATTATCGTACTGATTAAGGCAGTGCCCTCGAACGTTGCCAGCCCCCACCTGGCCAGGACCGGCGACCGGGTTTCGGGTAAGTTCGGCCCCCTGGTGATGAACGAGTCCGACGAATACGCGCTGGAACACGCCCTGGCACTGTCCGAAACATCGAGCGGCGAGGTGGTTATACTGAGCGCCGGCGGTACCGCCTCGGAAAAAGTCCTGGCCAAAGGCCTGGCCAGGGGCGCGGCGAAAGCGGTTAGAGTTGGTGCCAGCCCGCTCGACCCCGAAGTTACCGCCACGCTGCTGGCCGGGGCCGCCCGGCAAGTGGGATACGACCTGATTCTCACCGGCGTCGAATCAAGCGATGTCATGGCCTCAAGGGTCGGCATCTCGACCGCCGAAAAGCTGGGGATTCCCTTCGTCTATTCCGTGAGGGAGATTAAACCAGGGGAAAGCGATGGGACGCTGATAGTATCCAAAGAGCTTGGCGGCGGCACGACCCAGATAGTGGCAGTCAAGCTGCCGGCGCTGCTCTGCGTCCAGGCGTGCAGCATACCACTCAGCCTCGTTTCCGTAACCCGACTCCTTCGGGCGCGTAACCAGCCGGTGGAGCGCCTCACTACCGGGGAGGTCGGGCTTGAGGAGTCTCAGAATCCAGGCACCGGTTTGAAACTGCTCAGCGTTTTCCACCCGGAGAAAAACCGCGCTAAAATAATTACGGGCACCCCCGCCGAAGTGGCCGCCCGCATCATCACTTTAATCGAGGAGGCGCTCTAACTTGCCAGGTTGCGTGCTGGTGCTCGCCGAGCAACGCGAGGGGGAACTGGACGCCATCACCTTCGAGCTTCTGGCCAAAGGGCGCGAGCTGGCCGACCAGCTCGGGGTGGAGCTAAAAGCCCTGATTTTAGGCCACCAGCTTGAGCCGCAGACGAAGACCCTGACCGGCTCGGGGGCAGACCATGTCCTGGTGGCGGACGATATACCGCTCAAAGACTACAACCCAGCCATCTATAGCCGGGTGATTTGCGATACCATAAAGACAGTCCGGCCCGAACTTTTTATCCTGGGGCACTTCTTTCTGGGCATCGAAATGGGGCCTTCGGTCGCCACCAGGCTGGGGGCAACCCTGATAAGCAACTGCGTCGATATGGAACTGGCCGACGGCAAAGTGGTGGTGACCCGTCCGGCTTACAGCGGCACCGTCCATATCAAAATGGAGGTCACCGGCGCCCGGCCCTATATCATCAGCTTCCAGAAGGGCGTGCTACCCCGCAAGGCGCTTCCGGCGCGGCCCGCCCGGGTATCAGCCGTGCCGGTGGCTACCGGCGGCCTCGCCATCCTGAGCCGGGTAATCGGCCTGCGCCGGGTCGCCGCCGGTGAAGTTGACCTTGCCAAAGCCGACGTCATCGTTTCCCTGGGAAGGGGCATCGGCAGCCGGGAAAACGTCCAGCTGGGCAAAGACCTGGCGGCGGCGCTGGGCGGGGCGGTGGGCTGCTCGCGCCACCTGGCGGACTCCGGCTGGCTGCCGCCGGAATGCCACGTGGGCATGGAAGGTAAGACCGTGACTCCCAAGGTCTACCTCGCCTGCGGGATTTCCGGCGCAAGTCACCACGTGGGCGGCATCCGGGACTCAGACCTGATAATCGCCATCAACACCGACCCGAGCGCCCCGATTTTCAACGTGGCGCACTACGGCATCATCGGCGACGTGCGGGAGATTATGCCCGCCCTGACAGACGCCGCCCGCCGGTCACCCAAACTGGCCAGAAGACGAGGAAAAAAATAGTCACGTCCGGGCATTTACGAGGTTTTACCGGTATGGAGACGCCGTTATCACTGGTAGCCAGCACTTTGAGAGCCATCGTCGGCGAGCAATATGTCAGCGATGATATCGTGGTGCGCCAGTGCTACAACCGCGACCCGCACCCGTCAGTGACCGTGCGCAAGCGCCGGAAAGACCCTCTCACCATCCCCGACCTGGTGGTGCTGCCCCAGAGCACCGAGGAAGTCCAGGCGATAATGCGCACCGCAGGCCGCTACCGCTTTAATGTCATCCCGATGGGTTCGGGGGATAATCTGACCGGCTGCTGCATACCCACCCGCCAGCGCACCATCATCCTGGACTTAAAGCGGATGGACCGGATTCTGGAAATCAACACCGAGAAGAGCTACATCCGCATGCAGCCCTGGGTGAGCTTCGCCCGGGTGCAGGCCGAGACCATGAAGCGCGGGCTCTGGAACGGCGGCACGCCGGCGGCACCGGCCTCGAACAGCATCGTCTCCAACTGCCTCACCTACGGCGGTGCCTGGCAGACCGCCCAGGCGTTCGGCATGGGCGTCCGGAGCTTTCTGGGACTGACCATCGTCCTGCCGGGCGGCGATATCCTGCGCACCGGTTCCCACGGCATCAAGCCCGGCGACGCCACCTACTGGTACGGCCCCGGCCCCGACCTGCGGGCGCTCTGGGAGATGGGCGCGCTGGGGGGGCTGGGCATCGTCACCGAGGTGCTCTTCAAGCTGCACACCTGGCCCGGCGGGGAATGGCCCCAGGAAGCGGACGCCGGCCACGCTCCCCTGCCGGTAAACCACCGCATCTTCTGGTACCGCTTCGACACCCCCGAGGACTGCATGCGCGCCGGTCACGAAATCGCTTACGCCGGCATCGGCATCGGCACAAACATCCCCATAAACGCGGTTAACGCCATGGTCGGCGAGTCCCACCTGGCGGATACCATGCAACGCTGGCAAGAGGGCTTTTACGAGCCGCTATGGATGTACGTGATGTGCGCCGGTTACTCGCCGGGCCAGCTCGACTACGAAGAAAAAGTCCTGCGGGATATCATGGCGGAGTGCCGCGGCCAGGAGCTCAGCGAAGAGAAACTCCGCCACCTGGAAAACTACCGCTGCGACTGCTTTCGGGCCGGTGATTTCGTGCGCTGGATAAAGTGCGGCATCTACGCCATCACCTACCTCGGGCGCGGCCCGATTTCGGACATGGCCCGGATTCACCAGTGGCATATGCACAAAGTGCACCAGTACAAGCTGCCACCCCTCAACGAAAGCTGGCCTTTTTACTACGCCTACGACCGGGGACATTTCTGGATGGAAGAGCGCGACCTTTTCGGCGACCAGCTTGAGGACGCCGCGCTTATCTCGAAAATTGTCACCGAGGTCTACCGCGAGTCTGATAAACAGCTCTCGGGCTACTGGCTGCTGCGCGAGCCTTTGCCCGCCTGGTTCGGCGAGAAAATCGGGCCGAACTTCGACCGGCTGCTAAAGTTAATCAAGGGTATCTTCGACCCCGACGATATCGCTAATCCCGACCGCCTGGTCTTTATGCGCCCGCGGGAGAAGAGCAGAGAGAAAGGGAGCGATGGTGAATGACTGAAGAAATCTGGTACTTTGCGTACGGTTCGAACCTTAACCTTGGGCAGATGATGACACGAATTGGGGAATGGTCGGTTTCAAAAAGAGCAAAACTTACCGGCCACAAACTCACATTCGATTTTCCATCAGAGCGATGGGGTGGTCTTACTGCGAATATTGTAAAAACAAGCAACGCAGAGGATAATGTATGGGGGGTAGTCTATCGCATATCCCCTGAGAAGTTGGAAGTTCTAACTCATAGGTATGAACGTGTACCGCCACAGGGCATTAAAGTAGATGCCGACGGGGTGAAAATCACTGCGAAAGTCTACGTTTTCAAGCCAGGAAAGCCAGGAAGGCCACCAGATGCCTACTTGAATGTTATGTTGGCAGGTCTTAGGCAACATGGCTACCCTGATGAAGTGATAGAAACGGTTAAGAGAACAGCAACCAACCTATGAGGCAACTACTCGAAAACTATCTCCGCTATCTCCAGCTGGAACGCAGCGTCTCACCCTATACGTTCCGCAACTACCACCTTGACCTGGTCGGTAACCAGCGGCGGGGCACTAACCACGGCTTTTTCCACTTTCTCGAAGAAAAACAGGTGGGTTCGCTTGAAGGAGTGGACAAAAACCTGCTGCGTGAGTACATCGCCCGGCTTAAGCAGGAAGGCATCGCCACAAGAAGCATCGCCCGCAAGCTCTCGGCGATACGCTCCCTTTACCGCTACCTGTTACGGGAAAGGGAGGTGACCAAAACTCCTTTCGGCTACGACGCCCATTCAAGGCGCAAGGCCTTCCAGATGAAGCTGGAAAAACGCCTGCCTGATTTCCTTTCAGTGTCTGAAGTGGAGCGGCTGCTCAAAGCGCCTGACGTCTCGACCCCGCATGGCAAGCGCGACCGGGCCATCATCGAGCTGCTCTACGCCGCCGGCTTAAGGGTGAGCGAGCTGGTCAGCCTCAACCTGGAAAACATCGATTTGGAAAACCGCGAAATCCGTGTCACCGGCAAGGGAAGCAAAGAACGCACCACTTTAATCGGCGCACCGGCCGCCCAGGCCCTGAAACGTTATCTCAAAGAGCGCCCACAACTCCGTGCACAGGGCCGTAACCACGCCCTCTTCATCAGCCAATACGGCAAAAGGCTCATCGCCCGCCGGGTGCAAAAGCTGCTGGACAAATATGCCCAGAAGGCGCTGATTAGCAAGAAAGTGCACCCCCACGCGCTGCGCCATTCCTTCGCCACCCACATGCTGGACGGCGGCGCTGACCTGCGGGTCGTCCAGGAGCTTTTAGGACATGCCAGCCTCACTTCTACCCAGGTCTACACCCACCTGAGCAAGAGCCAGGCTAAAAAAGTCTATCTCGCCGCCCACCCCGGAGCTACAAACGAAAAGGTCTATCTCGCCACCCATCTCACGGCCAAAGACAAAAAAGTCTATCTCGCCGCCCATCCTATGGCGCAAGAACCGGTGGCACCTTGAACACCGCCGACCGCTTGAGCCGGTTGCGCCGGAAGCTCAAGAGAAAGAAAATCGGGGCACTCCTGGTGTCCCAGCCGGAAAATCGCTACTACCTCTCGGGTTTCATCGGCAGCTCAGGCTACCTGTTCATCACCGGCCAGCAGGCGACTTTAGCCACCGATTTCCGTTACCTAGAGCAAGCCAAAAAAGAAGCCCCGGACTACCGGCTCGTGGAGACCCGGCAGGACTTAAGCTGGCTTGCCGACATTTTAGGCGGCACCAGAACCAGGCGGCTGGGTTTTGAAGAAGGGTATGTCACCGTTGCCCAGCACCGCCAGCTCAGCGATGCCCTGAAGAAAGCCCGCCCGGGCCTTGAGCTGGTGCCCTCAGATGGCCTGGTCGAGCGACTGCGGATAATCAAGGAACCGGGGGAAATCGAGCTAATCCGCCGCGCGGCAGACCTCGCCCGCGCCGCCTTTGAATACGCCGGCAAAATAATCGAGGCGGGTGTCCCGGAGCAGCGGTTGGCCTGGCTATTAGAAACCTTCCTTCGCGAAGGGGGGAGCCAGGTGCTGCCCTTCGAGGTTATCGTGGCTTCCGGCCCCAACGCCGCCATGCCCCACGCCAGGCCTTCCGAGCGGCCCATTCAGGCGGGTGAGCCCATCATCATTGATATCGGGGCCAGGTTCGGGGGCTATTGCAGCGACATGACCCGCACCTTCTGTATTGGCACCCCTGACCAGACTTACCAGAGGGTTTACGATACCGTGCGGCAAGCCCAGCAGGCCGCCATCAGCGCCGTCCGCGAGCTGGCTACCGGCCAGGAAGTTGATAGCGCCGCCCGGAAGGTCATCGAGGCGGCGGGTTACGGGGCCGCCTTCGGCCACGCCCTGGGCCACGGAGTGGGGCTGGCGGTCCACGAACCCCCCCGGCTTGGCCCCGGCTCCCAAGACCGCATCAAGACCGGCATGGTCTTCACCATCGAGCCCGGTGTTTACCTCCCCGGCTGGGGGGGAATCCGGCTGGAAGACGACATTCTGGTGGCCAGCGGTTCCGCGAGCGTTATATGAGGCAGAGAAGCGCATTAGCGTAAATGAGCGATAAACTGTTTAGAGCCGACCTCCACATCCACTCGGAATACTCGATGGACTGCCAGACATCGCTGGGCAGGATTATCGCGCGCTGTCTTGAGCTAGGCATCAACTGCGTCGCCATCGCCGACCACGGCACCGCCGAGGGCGGCCTGAAAATGGCAAAGGTGGCCCCCTTCACCGTCATCGTTGCCGAAGAAGTCCTGACCACCAGCGGCGAGATAATGGGCATGTTCCTCAAGGAGACGATACCCAGCGGCCTTTCTTTGAGCCGGAGCATCGAACTCATACGGGCGCAGGGCGGCCTGGTCAATGTGCCCCACCCCTTTGACACCCTCCCCCGCTCCGGTCTTGGCCTGGAAACGCTGGAGGAAATCGCCGACGAAATTGATGTTATCGAAGCCTTCAACGCGCGCAGTCCTTTTCCCCAGCCTTCCCGCCGGGCGCTGGCATTTGCCTCGAAGCACGGGGTTGCCACCAGCGCCGGCAGCGACGCGCACACGCCGCGGGAAATCGGTAACGCCTTTATCGAAATGCCGGCGTTTTCCGGTAAAGACGACTTTCTGGCGGCGCTGGCCAGGGGCACCATCAGCGGCCATAAGACCAGCCCCCTGGTGCATTTCGCAAGCTTATGGGCTAAAATCAGGAGCCGTTTAGATAAAAGACCCTGACAAGCTCCACCATACTGCTGACGATAATATAAAAGGCAGGCGATGTATAAGATAGGCTGGTTCTCGACCGGCCGGGGGGGAGGCTCCCGCAACCTGCTTGCCGCGATGCAGGAGGCTATCAAGCGCGGCGAGGTCAGGGCCGAAATCGAGTTTGTCTTTTGCAGCCGTAAGCCGGGCGAGGCCGAGGGCAGCGACCGCTTCATCAGGCTGGTAAAGGACTACGGCCTGCCCCTGGTCTGGTTTTCCTACCAGACATTCAAAAAGTCGCGGGGCAGTCCCCCGGCCAACCCTGATGACCTGCCGGACTGGCGGCTCGACTACGACCGCGAGGTGATGGCCCGCCTTAGCGGCTTTTATCCTGACCTCTGCGTGCTGGCGGGCTACATGCTGGTGGTAGGCCGAGAGATGTGCGCTAAGTACCGGATGCTCAACCTCCACCCGGCGGCACCGGGCGGGCCGGTGGGCACCTGGCAGGAGGTCATCTGGCAACTCATCGAGGACCGGGCGACTTCGAGCGGCGTCATGATGCACCTGGCCGTCCCGGAACTGGACCGGGGGCCGGTGGTGGCCTACGCCACTTTCCCCATCAGGAGCAAGGACTTTGACCGCTACTGGGCAGAGAACGCCGGTCTAACGGTAAAACAAATCAGAGAAAGCCAGGGAGAAGAAAACCGGCTTTTCAAGGAGATTCGCCGCCACGGCGCGGCCCGGGAACTGCCCCTGGTGGTGGCCACCGTGAAAGCTTTCAGCCAGGGCAAAATCCGCATCACGCCGCCGGGCCTTGTGTTGGATGATAAAGACCGGCTAATCTCGGGCTATGACCTGACCGGGGAAATCGAGCAAAAACTAAAATAGAGATAGACTATTCCCCGAATAGCGGTCGTCCAAAGGGGGAAAAATCATGAAAGTTAAAAAAATAATTGGGCTACCTATGATTATGGTCATATTAATGGTATTTACCTCAAGTTGCGGTTTTTTAGTCCCCCTTTGACGTTTGACACTATAGC
>JAZDKE010000038.1:0-24605 GCA_043803245.1 Chloroflexota bacterium | reverse complement strand
TTCGCCCATAATCTGTGGCAGGCCGCCCGAATAGCCTGAGATATACGAAATAGTGTGACAACCCGGGAGCGGCGAATCGCTGAATCGCAATACATGATGGCCCGGTTACGGCAAGATGAGTTTTTCAGGGGGAACTAATTAATGGCATAGGATGCAGCTTGCCCGGCGTGCTTCTGAGTAAGATTAATGTTTACCCTCTTACATTCAATGAACATTGCAGGTTTTGATTCTTCTTCGTGGTCGAGTTGAATTGCGATATCACAATGCACGGTGTCCCCTGCTCCACGAATTTCATACTCCGATGTGAGATGCTTGAAACGGTCGTAACCCATAAGTGATTCAAGGATATGGTCTATGCGTTTACGTGTTTCTGCCTCACCGCTATCTGCTTTTTCAATAGTTTCAACCATACAGCGAGCCTCTAAGATTGCCTTTTTAATGTCTTTATCCAGGCCGTGTTTAGGCACTAGTCTCCTCCTTGCGCCTTTCCTGATTTTCCCATAGTTTAGACCCTGCGCGTTTGTTTTGCAATGCCGGGGGAGTCTAAGAGGGGCGAAGCCCCTTTTCTAAAAAATAATCTCCCCCTCTCCTCATCCAATCCCCGAGGAGAGGGGGACTATAAGGGGGTGAGGTTACGCATCTAAAAAGACTTAAAAGCGCGGTTTGCAGATTATTTCCCTCACCTTTAGGTCAAAGAAGCGGTGGGTGTTCACCGGTCTCAGCACCACCGCAGTATCGGCCCCGTGGCCGGTGCCGGCCACCGAGATAATGTCTTCGGCGGTGCTCACCAGCCCGGAATCGGCGGCCATTAAAGCTATCTCGCAGACCACCTTCATCCCTTCGCCGAAGATGCGCAGCGTGCCGGCGACGATATCGCCCAGGCCGGGCGTGTCGTACTTGTTGCGCACCGCGCGGCTCAATCCCCCGAAAGCGTGGGTGGTGGTGAGAACGGTGGCCCCCTTTGCCTCGACTGCCTGGTGCGCTTCCCGGCTGAATTCCTGGGAGTCGGCTTCCCGGAAACCGGCGGTGTGGCTTACGAAGATAACCTTAAAGCCTCCCAGGATTTCCATAGCTTGTACCGCGGTTTCTCCCCTGGTCGAAGCTATCACGATGGTCTTAATGCCCAGTTCCCCGGCGCGCTTTTTTACCAGGCGCAAAACGGCCTCGGTATTCTCAGTCCCGGGGTTCTCGAAATAGGTTATCCTGTCCATCTCGCACTCCTTAATGGCGCTTTAACCAATTGTATTCGCGTTGCCTGCCTTAGTCCAGTGTGATATATTTTAGGTGGGAATATAGATGTCAAAAGACGGGTTCGACTTCATCACCGGCGGCAGCGTAACTTCACCGGAGGGGTTCCGCGCCGGTGCCATAAGCGCCGGTATCAGCCGCCTCCCCGATAAGCTGGATTTGGGTATCCTGTGCTCCGACTCGCCCTGCAGTGCCGCCGGCGTCTTCACCCGTAACCGCATCCAGGCCGCGCCGGTTGTCCTGAGCCGAAAGCGGCTTGAAAAAGGGCGGGCGGTGGCGATTGTGGCGGTAAGCGGCTGCGCTAATGCCTTTACCGGGGCGGCAGGCCTGGCCGATGCCGAAGAGATGGCGCAGCTCGCGGCAGCCCACAATGGCCTCCAGCCGTCTGACATACTTGTGGCGAGCACCGGTGTTATCGGAACACGCCTGCCGATGGTGAAAATCAGGCAGGCTATCGGTAGCGTGGTGCTTAAGCCCGACGGTGGCCACGACCTTGCGCGGGCCATCATGACCACCGATACCGTGCCTAAAGAGGCGGCGGTGAGGGTCGGGGGAAAGTTCACCATCGGCGGTATCGCCAAGGGCTCCGGGATGATTCACCCGGATATGGGCACGCTGCTCTGTTTTGTGGCCACCGACGCCCGGGTGGGAGCGGCGTATCTCAAGAAAGCTCTGGTCCGGGCGGTAGATATTTCCTTTAATATGGTATCAGTTGACGGTGACACCAGCACCAACGACACCGTGTTCCTCCTGGCCAATGGCCGGGCACCGGGCGCGGCCATCACCGAGGGCAGCCCGGGGGCGGAGAAGTTCCAGGAGTCCCTGGAAGCGGTCTGCACCCATCTGGCCCGGGGGATTGCCCGTGATGGGGAGGGGGCGACCCGGCTCTTCGAATTCACGGTGGAAGGCGCTCCGAGCCTGGCCGAGGCGAAGCTGGCCGCCCGGACGGTGGTCAGCTCGCCCCTGGTGAAGTCCGCCGTCCACGGGAGTGACCCGAACTGGGGCAGGATTATGGCGGCGGTGGGCCGGAGCGGGGCGGCCATCGAGCAAGAGAAGGTTGACCTGAAATTCGGGGAAGTCTATCTTATTAAAAGCGGGGCTTTGTTGCCCTACGACCATGGCCGGGTGGTCGAATATCTGAAGCGGGCTGAGGTCAGCGTTACCCTTGACCTTCACCTGGGCACTGCCGGGGCTACCGCCTGGGGCTGTGACCTTTCTCAAGCGTACGTGGCCATAAACGGCGAGTATACTTCCTGAAAATGAAGAGAAACGTTGAGACGAGCGGCCTAGTGGTTGTCAAAATCGGCGGCGTGGCCTTAAGTAGCCAGGACACCACCTTCGAGGACATCGTTGCCCTGCAGCGCCGGGGACTCAAACTGGTGGTCGTCCACGGCGGCGCCAACATCGTAAACCGCTGGCTGGAAAAGCAGGGGACGCCCACCACTTTTGTCCAGGGCGAGCGGGTTACCGACCGGGCGGCGCTGGAGATGGTGACTGCGGTGCTGGCGGGGCTGGTCAACAAGGAAATCGTGGCCGCCATCAATTGCCTGGGTGGCCGGGCGTTTGGCTTAAGTGGGGTGGATGGGGCGCTGCTCGGGGCTAGTGTCCGGGATGAAGCGATGGGCTTCGTGGGCCGGATTGAGGCGGTGGCGGTAGCCCCGCTCCTGGCGCTCATCGAAGCCGGCTACGTGCCGGTGGTGGCCCCAATCAGCCTGAACCTGGGCAGGGAGGCAGGTGCCCCGCATATGCTAAACGTTAACGGCGATACCGTGGCCGGGGAAATCGCGGCAGCTATCGGGGCACAGAAGCTCATCTTTCTCACCGATGTGGCCGGTATCCTGGACGGGTCGGGGCAGCTCATCAAGGCGCTTTCCCCGGAGGCGGCGGAGGCACTGATAGCGGCGGGCGTGGCAAAAAGGGGTATGATTCCCAAGGTTAGGGCCGGCGTGCGCGCACTTTCCCGGGGCGGAATAGCCCGGATTGTTGACGGCCGCCGTCCGCATGCCCTGACCGGGGAAATTGAAGGTAATTTGGAAGGGACGACGATTCGGCTTCCCGGGTATAATATTAAGAGATAGCACGCTGGTTAAGGGGCGTTATGACTGACTGGCAGAAACTTGAAAGCAAATACTTTATGCGTACCTTTGAGCGCGTACCGCTGGTCCTGGTCAGGGGGGAGGGGATACGGGTCTGGGACGAAGCTGGCCGCCGGTACCTCGACCTGGTCAGCGGCTGGGCGGTGAACAGCCTGGGACACTGTCACCCGGTGGTGGTCAAGGCGGTCAGGGAGCAGGTCGGCACGCTCATCCAGGCCTCGAACCAGTTCTACACCATCCCCCAGCTTTACCTGGCGGAGCTGCTGGTAAAAAATAGCGGCCTGGACCGCGTCTTTCTGTGCAACAGCGGGGCTGAGGCTAACGAGGGTGCTGCCAAGCTGGCCCGGCGTTACGGCGAGCGCCGGTTGGGCGGTGCCTATAAGATTATCACCACCCTGGGTTCTTTTCACGGCCGGACGCTGGCCATGGTGGCGGCCACCGGCCAGGCCAAACACCAGCAGCCCTACGTGCCGTTGCCTGACGGCTTCGTCAACGTGGCTTACGATAGCATTAGCGCAATTCGGGCGGCGACTACGCTTGAGACCTGCGCGGTGATGGTGGAGCCTTTGCAGGGCGAGGGTGGCGTTAATGTCCCGGACGATGGCTATCTCAAAGAGGTGCGGGCCTGGTGTGATGAAAAGGGCATCCTGATGATTTTGGACGAAGTCCAGACCGGTATCGGGCGGCTGGGCAGCCTCTTTGCCTGCCAGCAGTCCTGCGTGGTGCCGGATGTGATGACCCTGGCCAAGGGCCTGGCCAGCGGCATGCCCATCGGCGCGATTTTAGCCAGGGAGAAGGCGGCCGTTTTTCAGCCCGGGGAGCACGGCTCCACTTTCGGCGGTAACCCGGTAACCTGTGCCGCCGCCTATGCCACCGTAAAGTATATCATTGAGAATAACCTGCCGGAGAAAGCCGCGGTCGCGGGCAAGTATTTCGCAGACGGCCTGGAAAAACTGAAGTCGAAATACCCCTTCATACGACAGATAAGGGGTCGCGGTCTCCTGCTGGCCATGGAGTTTGACCGGGAGATTGCCCAGGCGGTGCTCACCGCCTGCCTCAAGGAGGGCTTGCTGGTCAACCGGGTCAAGCCCGCCGTTTTACGCTTTATGCCGCCGCTCATCATCAGCCATGATGAAGTCGATGAGGCGCTGGGGATTTTAGATAAAGTGTTAGCCGGGACGAATTTGTGATGTTGGCGGGCATTATCGGGAAGATTGGCCGGACCTCGGCCCTGGTTATCCTGGCGGTGATGGTCGCGCTGGGGGTCTTGCTCGCGGTGGTGGAATACACCGACGCCGGCGTTATTTCCGAGGTAAGTTCGGAACAGTTCACGCTCTCGGGCTATGATTTATCTCAGGTGCCCGATAGTGTGCGGCAGGATGCCCAGAACCTGGCCGGCGGGATGTTCAGCCGCCATTCGGAAGAGAGGGGCAATTTCATCCAGCAGTTGCTGGTCACCTATCTCGAAGCCCGGGATAAAGACTTTATTTTGTTTTACAACCCCGGCGGCTGGGGTTACAGCCTGCTCAAGGATAGTTCGGGCTGGCAGAGCATCGTCGCCGGCATCGAAGTAAAACTGAACAGCCAGGGTTACGAGCTTTTGCCTTTGAGCTACCGGCGGACGCAGGACAGCTGGCTTGGCTCCCTTGATGAAATATCGGAGATGGCGGTACAGTACAACCAGAAAGCGCGGACGCTCGCGGTGCGGCTGGACTTCCTCACCAGCCATAATCCGGGGGTCAGGGTCATCTTGGCCTCGGAGAGTAACGGTATTATCATCTCGGACCGGGTGATGGCGCTGCTCAAGGATAATGACCGGGTCTACGGCATCCAGACCGGTTCCCCGTTCTGGTACCATACTGAGAACCGGGAACGTACGCTGATTATGAACGATAACGGGGAGATACCCGACTCCTTCAGCCAGGGTGATTTCCTCACCATGATGACCGCCAATTTCAAGACCTGGTTTGGCTTTTCCCGGCCGGAAGAAGGCAGGGGCACTATCCTTAAGGTCTTCCGGGCGCCGGGGCATTATTATAGCTGGCAGCAGGCTAAGGTCTCCCGGGAAGTTAGCAGCTTTCTGGACCAGATACTGGCCGGGAGCGATGAACCGGCCGGGGTACGGCCGGGATAGGATAAGGGGGTTAATATGTCGGGCAAAGTCGTCCTTGCCTACAGCGGCGGGCTGGATACCTCGGTGGCTATCAGGTGGCTGGCGCAGGAGTATGGCATGGAGGTCATCGCCGTCACGATTGACGTCGGTAACGAGCGGGACTTTTCCGCCATACGAAAAAAAGCGCTGAAAGTTGGCGCTGAAAAGGCGCTGGTGATTGATGCCAAGTCCCGTTTTGTCAGTGATTTCGTGTTTCCGGCGCTCAAGGCGGGTGCCCTTTACCAGGGGCAGTACCCGCTGGCGACGGCCCTCTCCCGTCCCATAATCGCCAGCACCTTGGTGGACGTTGCCATCCAGGAGGGCGCCCGGGCGGTGGCCCACGGCTGTACCGGCAAGGGTAATGACCAGGTCAGGATTGAAGTCGGTGTTAATGCCCTGGCCCCCGACCTCACCATAATCGCGCCTGCCCGGGAGTGGGGCATGACCCGGGAGCAGACCATCAACTACGCCCAGCAGCACGGCATTCCCGTGCCGGTAACCGTCGCCAGCCCTTATTCCATAGACGAAAACCTTTGGGGCCGCAGCATCGAATGCGGCGTGCTCGAAGACCCCTGGGTCGAGCCGCCGGAGGATATTTATGGTTGGACGAAGGGAGGCGGTGCCGCGCAGTCTGAGCCGGGGTATATTGAGGTTGGTTTTTATCAGGGCGTGCCGGTGGCCCTCGATGGCAAAGAAATCAGCGGGGTTGACTTGCTGGGGCGGCTTAACGAGCTTGCCGGACAGCACGGCATTGGCCGGGTGGACCACGTTGAGGACCGGAGAGTGGGCATAAAGTCGCGGGAGATTTACGAAGCGCCGGCGGCCACGGTTTTGCTTAAGGCCCATCAGGCGCTGGAGTCGCTCTGCCTGTCCCGGGAGCAGCTCCGCTTCAAGCGGGGGGTTAGCGGCGAGTACGCCGACCTGGTCTATGACGGACTCTGGTTTACGGCGCACCGCGAGAACCTGGCGGCTTATATCGAGAGCACCCAGCGTTTCGTTACCGGCACCGCGAGAATCAAGCTGTTTCGGGGCAGCGCCACCGTGGTCGGGCGCAAGTCGCCCTTTTCCCTCTATGATTACGGGCTGGCGACCTATGACAAGGGTGATAATTTTGACCAGAGCGCTTCCGCCGGCTTCATTCATATCTGGGGACTGCCCGTCCGCACTCAGGCGCGGGTGCAGGCTGAGCGACCGCAAGGTAAACCCGGCGCCGGCGGCAAAAAGAAAGGGGGCAAGTGAGGTGAGCCATATTCGTGGTCGTCTGGGCAAAGCGGCGGATGATGTCGTACGTTACTCGGCGTCCATCGCCTTCGACCGGCGTCTCTACCACTATGATATCGCGGGCTCCATCGCCCACGCCAGAATGCTGGCCCGCCAGGGAATTATCGCGGCTCGGGAAGCGGAAACCATTATAAGCGGCCTGAAGACCATCGAGGCGGAAATCGAGCGTGGAGATTTCCCTTTCAAAGATGAGCTGGAAGATATCCACATGAACATCGAAGCCCGGCTGCTGGAGAAGGTGGGGGAGGTGGCAGGCAAGCTGCACACCGCCCGCTCGCGTAATGACCAGGTGGCGCTGGACATGTGTCTTTACACCAGAGAAATAATCAGGCAGACGGTCAGCCGCATCCGGGAGATGGAGCGGGCGCTGCTCGACCTGGCCAGCGCCAACCGGAAGGTAGTGATGCCCGGTTACACTCATCTCCAGCCGGCCCAGCCGGTGCTGCTGGCGCACCATCTGCTGGCCTATTTTGAGATGCTTGAGCGGGACGCCGGCCGTTTCCTTGATGCTTTCCAGAGAGCGGACGTGATGCCTCTGGGCAGCGGGGCGCTGGCGGGTGTGCCCTATCCCATTGACCGGGACTTCGTCGCTGCCGAGCTGGGTTTTGGGCGGATAACCTTAAATAGCCTGGACGCCGTGTCCGACCGGGACTTTGTCATCGAGTACCAGGCGGCGGCGGCCATTTGCATGATGCATCTCTCGCGGCTGGCGGAGGAAATTATCATCTGGTCTTCGGCCGAGTTCGATTTCGTTGAGATTGGTGCGGCTTACGCCACCGGTTCGAGCCTCATGCCGCAGAAGAAAAATCCGGACACGGCTGAGCTTGCCCGGGGCAAGACCGGGCGGGTCTACGGCCATCTGATGGCCATTCTGACCGTGATGAAAAGTCTGCCCCTGGCCTACAACCGGGATATGCAGGAAGATAAAGAAGGTCTTTTTGACACCGCGGATACCCTGTTGGCCACCCTTGAGATAATGGCGGGCACGCTCGGAAACCTGAAGGTTAAGGCGGCCAACACCGCCCGGGCAGTAAGCCGGGGTTACCTGCTGGCCACCGACCTGGCGGACTATCTGGTGAGGCAGGGGGAGCCTTTCCGCAAGGCCCACGACGCCGTCGCCCGGCTGGTGGGCTACGCATTAGCCCAGGGTAAGTCCTTCGACCAGCTAAGCATTGAAGAGTACCGGCGCTTTTCCCGGCGGTTTGATGATGGTGTCTATTCGGTAAGCGTGACCTCTTCGCTTGAGGCCCGGGATATTCCCGGCGGCACCGCGCCGAAGCAGGTTGCCAGAGCACTTGCCGCAGCTAAGAGAAAACTGGCAGCAAGCCTTCGCAAAGTTAAAGAGGGCGGCGGCCGTTTAACGGAGGTTTCCGGTTGAGAAGCGCTAGCTTGCCAGGGCAGCCTTGTGATGGGTGCGCAGGCACCTGGTGCACAGGTTGAGCCGCTGCGGTTTACCGCCCTGGTAAAGAGTTGCCGGGTGGATATTGGGTAGCCAGCGCCGGGCGGTGTGCCGCTTGGAATGGCTGACATTATGGCCGAACTGGGGTGATTTGCCGCACAGGTCACACTTCAAGTTCGCTCTCCATTGACGGTTCAGTAATTTTAGTGTAGAATTCCGAAACATAAGTAATGTACCATAAGTCGAGTCCGGTTGGCAAGGCGGGGGTAATAACCGGGCAAATTACCGGGCAAATTACCGGCTAGAGGAAGGTCTTTAATGAGACAGGTAACTACGATTGGTGGTAAGGACCTCAGGGAGATGTTCGCCGCCGCCACCGGCTGGCTGGAGAAAAGTGCTCCCGAGATTGACGCGCTGAATGTCTTCCCCGTCCCGGATGGAGATACGGGGACTAATATGCTGCTGACCATGCGTTCCAGTATCGAGGAGGCCTTCCGGGCGCCGGATAACAGTGTTTCGGCGGTGGCCGGGTATATGGCCCGTGGGGCGTTCATCGGGGCCCGTGGTAATAGCGGCGTTATCCTGTCCCAGTTCTGGCGCGGTCTGGCCCAGGGTATGGCGCAGAAGGACACGCTGGATTCGAGTGGCCTGGTGGCAGCTTTCAAGGAAGCGGCGACCATGGCGCGTAACGGTCTTACCAATCCCGTCGAGGGCACCATCATCACGGTGGCCAGCGATATCGCGGCGGCGGCGGTTGAGAGTGCCACCACCGGTGAGGAACAGAACCTGGTAGCCCTGATGAAAGCGGTGGTGAGTGCCGCCGGCGTTTCGGTGGCCAGGACGCCCAGCCTGCTGCCGGTGTTGAGGGAGGCGGGGGTGGTTGATGCCGGTGGTCAGGGGCTGTACACCATCCTTGAAGGGGCCATGCGCCATCTCGCCGGCGAGACGAAAGAAATCGAGTTCAAGAAACCGCAGATTATCGTCGGTGATATTTCGACCAGGCTGCCGAAGGCTTTGTCGGCGGTGGACGAAGAGCCATATGGCTACTGCACCGAGTTTGTTGTCGTGGGCAAGGGGCTGGACCAGAACGAGTTCAGAAAGAGGCTGGAGAAGAAGGGGCAGTCCCTGATTGTCGTGGGCGACGAGGAAAGGGTCAGGGTCCACATTCACAGCTTGGACCCCGGGAGCATTATCCACTACGTCACCTCGCACCTGGGCACCATGCACCAGGTCTCAATCAGGAATATGGATGAGCAGCACCTCGATTTCATGGAGATGCAGAAGGAAAGGCTGCCGGTAGGCGATATCGGTATCGTGGCCGTAGTCGCCGGCGACGGGTTGGCGGATGTTTTTACCAGCCTGGGAGTGAGCGCCATCGTGCCCGGCGGCCAGACCATGAACCCCAGCACCAAGGACATTTTGCAGGCGGTGGAGCACGTCGCCTCGGATAATGTCATCATCCTGCCCAACAATAAGAATATCGTGGCCACCGCAGAGCAGGTAAAGGCGCTGACGAACAAGAAGGTGTCGCTGGTGCCGACCGTATCTATCCCCCAGGGAGTGGCGGCGCTGCTCGCCTTTGATTATGAGGCCAACTTCGAGAGTAACCTGGAACTGATGACAAAGGCGACATCGCAGGTGAAGTCTATCGAGGTTGTCCGGGCCAGCCGGGCTGCCAGGATTGGTGGCCGCGAGATAAAGAAAAAACAGCCGATGGGTTTTCTGGACGGTGAGTTGGTGGCGGTAGCCGACAAGCTTGATGAGGCGCTAGCCCAGGTGCTATCAAAGATAGGGATGGCCCAGGCCAGTGTGCTGACGATATATTACGGGGAGGGCATTGAGATCGAGGAGGCGGAGAAGGTCAGCGCCGCCGTCCGCGGCCAGTATCCGCACCTTGAGGTCGAGGTGGTGAAGGGTGGTCAGCCCTATTACAGCTACCTCGTCTCCGTAGAATAAGACCTTAAGAAGCGAGGCAGTCGTGCTTAAAATTGTGACCGATAGTCTTTCGGATATCACCGGCGACCTGGCGGGGAAACTGGGCATCAGCGTGGTGCCGGTTTATGTCCGCTTCGGTGAGCAGGTGTACCGCGACCGGGTGGAAATCACCACCGAGGAGTTTTACCGCCGCCTGGCCTGCGAGTCGGTCTTGCCCACCACCACCCAGCCTACCCCCAACGATTTTGCCGAGGTCTATAAGAAACTGGCAAAAGAGACCCGTGAAATCCTGGTGGTCACGCTCTCTTCCAAGCTCAGCGGTACCTATCAGTCGGCGGTACACGCTAAGGAGATGGTCGGCGGGGACGTGCGCATCGAGGTGATTGACTCAAAAACAGTAGTCATGGGGCTGGGACTCATCGTGATTAGTGCCGCCAAGGCGGCCCAGAATGGGGCCAGTCTGGACGAAGCGGCCGCCCTGGTGCGCGGTGCGATGCTGCGTTCCCATGCGATTATGTCTTTCGACACTCTCAAGTATCTGGCTAAAGGCGGCCGCATCGGCCGGGCGCAGAATTTACTTGGTTCCCTGCTATCGGTGAAGCCCATCCTCACCGTTAAGGACGGCGAGGTGGCCCCGGTGACCCGGGTGCGCTCCCGGGCGGCGGGGACAGACTATCTTTACAACTTCGTGGCCGGTTTCCCACGGATTGAGGGGCTGGCGGTGGAACATGCCACCACTCCCGATGAGGCGGCGGCACTGGTGGAGCGCCTGGGTGCCCTGTATCCCAAGGAAGAAATCCTGCTTGCCAATGTCAGCCCGGTGATTGGCACTTACGTTGGCCCTCACGTCTTATCGGTGAGTGTCCTGGCGGCGGCGTAAAAGCCGGTTTCCTTATCGCTTGCTAAAGTGATAGCCTCATCCCGTTCGCAGTCCCGTCCGGAGGCGCGTTATTGTCGCAAGATATCGATGCCCTGCGCAAGGTGCTGGAATTCGAGGAGAAGAAGGGCTATCAGGATGCGGCGGTCATCGGCGGCCTGGACCGGTTCCTGCGTAACTGGTCGTCCCGGGCGCTCGAAACTGGTGGGACGGGGCTGGCCCGGCGTCTGGGAGAGCTCGGGCTCGCCAGTCCCGATTACGCTTCCCTTACGGTAGCCAGGCGTAAGGCCTGGGTTGGCAAAGTGCTCCGCTCACTTCCCGGACTTGAGGCGGGTGATTTGGAAAAACCGTTACCGGCTCCGAAGCCAAACAAAAAGCGGGTAAGACCGAAACCGACCGTAACATCCCCGCCGGACGCCAGCCTGGAATCAGCCATCACCGTGCTGCCCGGCATCAGCACCGCCACTGCCACCAAATTCAAAAAGCTGGGGGTGGCGACCATCCGCGACCTCCTTTATTTCTTTCCCAACCATCACCTGGACTACAGCCAGCGGAAGACCATCTCGCAGCTTGAAGTTGGTCGGGAAGAGACCATTATCGCCAACGTCTGGCAGGCGCGGCGTGTCCTGATAGGCGGTCGGCCGGGCACCGAGGCCGTGGTCGGTGACGAGACCGGTAATATCAGAATCGTCTGGTTCAACAACCCCTATCTCGCCCGTACGTTAAAGACCAATGACCGGATTGTGGTTAGCGGCCGGGTGAGCCAGTTCAACCGCTGGCCGGTTTTCGCGTCCCCCGAGTGGGAGCCGGCCGATGAAGAAGGCGACTTCGTTCATACCGGGCGACTGGTGCCCGTTTACCCGCTCACGGCGGGGCTGCGGCCCCGGCCGGTTAGAAAGCTGATGAAAGAAGTGGTCAGCCGGTGGGCTCCTACGGTGGAGGAGGGCCTGCCGCCGGCGGTACGGGCACGTTGTAACCTGCTCGACTTGCCCCAGGCCATCGCCCAGGCGCACTACCCTGATGATTCTGAGCTTAAAGACCGTGCCCGGGTGCGCCTGGCTTTCGACGAGCTTTTGCTGCTCCAGCTGGGCGTGCTGGGCCGCAAGCGCCAGTGGCAGCAAGGCCCGGGTAGCGCTTTCGAAGTCCAGGATGAGGCGCTTAGCGAGTTCCTGGGGTCGCTGCCTTTTGAGCTTACCGGCGCGCAGCGTAAGGCGCTCGGTGAAATCATCGCTGACTTGAGAAAATCGCAGCCCATGTCCCGCCTTCTTCAGGGTGACGTGGGCTGCGGCAAGACGGTGGTGGCTACGGCGGCTATGCTCATCGCGGTAGCCAGTGGCTATCAGGCGGCCTTCATGGCGCCCACCGGGATTTTAGCCGAGCAGCATTTCCGGACTATCAGCCGGCTGCTGGGTGGGGTTGAGGTTAGCCGGGACGACCGCGCCTGCTTGCGGGGGTTTCGGGATAAGCCACTGGAAGTGGCGTGTCTGGTGGGCGATGTCCGCCAGGCCAAAAAGAGTGAGATTCAACGCGGGATTATCCAGGGTGAGGTCGATATCGTGATTGGCACCCATGCCCTGATTCAGAAAGCGGTGGCTTTCGGTCGCCTGGGCCTGGTGGTGGTCGACGAGCAGCACCGCTTCGGCGTCGAGCAGCGCTCGGCCTTGAGACAGAAAGGGGCGAGCCCCCACCTGCTGGCGATGACGGCAACGCCTATCCCCCGGACGCTGGCCCTCACCCTCTACGGCGACCTTGACCTCTCGGTGATTAACGAGATGCCGCCGGGACGCCAGGTGATTAAGACCCGGTGGCTGCCCGGCGAGGAGCGGCACCAGGCCTACGCTTTCATTCGGCGTCAGGTGCCGGCCGGCCACCAGGCTTTTATCATCTGCCCCCTGATTTTGGAGTCGGAAGCGGTTGCGGCCAGGGCGGCGGTGGCCGAGCACCAGCGTCTTCAGCAGGATGTTTTCCCCGACCTCAGGCTGGGACTGCTGCATGGACGCATGAAGGCGGCGGAAAAAGACGGGGTGATGCGGCTTTTCCGTGACGGGAGGCTGGACATCCTGGTCTCGACGGCGGTGGTCGAGGTCGGCATTGACGTGCCCAACGCCACCGTGATGATGGTGGAAAGCGCCGACCGCTTCGGCCTGTCCCAGCTGCACCAGTTCCGGGGCCGGGTGGGCCGGGGTGCCGCACAGAGCTACTGCATCCTGGTCGCCGAGTATCCCAGCGACATCGCCCGGCGGCGGCTGGACATTATCGAGCGGGTGCAGGACGGTTTTGTCCTGGCTGAAGAGGACCTGAAGCTGCGCGGTCCCGGCGAGTTCTTCGGCACCCGGCAGAGCGGGCTGCCCGACCTGCGCATGGCGCGCCTTTCCGACGTCGCCCTGCTGGAGATGGCGCGGCGGGAGGCGACTGGTATTTTCCAGGATGACGCGGCTCTCCAAAAACCGGAGCACCGGCGGCTCGCCGTGGCGCTGGCCCGGGTCTGGCAGCGGGGCAGCGCCGAGTGGAGTTGAAACGGTTGTCCAGGTGGTTGGTATGCCGTATTAGCCCCTGATGGTTGCCAGCCAGGTTGCCGTATTGAGGTTGAAACTGCCCATCTTAAGCTTTGGTCACGATTATGATATAATCAAATATCGTTTCTTTTAGATTTTCTCCAGTCCTGAGTGATGTCTGTTTTAAGGGGTGGCTGAAATTAGTGCCGTGACGATTAAACAGCGGCTTGCCGATTTGCTGGGCCAGGCGGTAAAGAGCGCGCAGGCCGTTGGTAAGCTGCCGGCGGTCACCCTGCCCGAGAACGTTATCGAGCGTCCCCAGAACCCCGAGCACGGTGATTACGCCACCAGCCTGCCTTTGAAGCTCGCCCGGGTGGCGGGACAGAGTCCCCTGGTCATTGCCCGGGAAATCGTGAGTTTCATCCCGGCTAACCCCGAGCTTGAGTGCGTGCTGGCGGCCCCGCCGGGGTTCATCAATTTCAAGCTGAATGACCGGTGGCTGGCGCGGCAGGTTGATGATATCCTGGAAGCCGGTGGTCGCTACGGAAGTATTGACCTGGGCAAGGGGAGCCGGGTGCAGGTGGAGTTCGTCAGCGTTAATCCTACCGGCCCCCTCCACGTCGGCCACGGTCGCGGTGCGATGCTCGGCAGCGGTCTGGCCAACGTCATGGCCGCAGCCGGCTACCAGGTGACCCGGGAGTACTACCTGAATGATACTGGCAACCAGGTTGACGCTTTCAAGCGCTCGCTTTATGCCCGCTACCAGCAGGGCTTCGGCCGCGAGGCGCTGGTGCCGGCTGATGGATATCACGGCAGCTACCTGGTGACGATGGCCCAGGAAATCGCTGGCCGCGAGGGAAAGCGGTTCCTGGATATGGCGGAACCCGAGGCGCTCCGCGAGGTGGGCAAACTCGGCCTCGATATGGTTATCGGCGAGATTAAGGCGGACCTCGACCGGCTGGGGGTGACTTTCGATGTCTGGTTCAGCGAGCAGTCCCTCTACGATAGCGGGCAGTACCAGAAGGTGATGGCCCGGTTACAGAAGGAAGGCCACCTCGCGGCAAAAGAGGGCGCCACCTGGTTTATCTCCACCGCCCTGGGGGAAGACAAAGATAACGTGGTGGTGCGCGGTGACGGTTCGCCCACCTATTTTGCCTCGGACATCGCCTACCACTACGATAAGTTCTTAGTACGCAAGTTCGACCGGGTGATTAACATCTGGGGTGCCGACCATCAGGGCCACGTCTCCCGCATGAAAGCGGTCATAGGTGCCCTGGGGATTAGTCCCGAGCGGCTTACGGTGCTCATCTGCCAGATGGTGAGCTTAAAGCGCGGCGAGGAAACCGTCCGCGTCTCCAAGCGCAGCGGTGACCTCATCACGCTGCGCGAGTTAATCGAAGAAGTTGGGGCCGACGCCTGCCGCTACTTCTTCATGGCCCGCTCACCAGGTAGCCAGATGGACTTTGACCTGGAGCTGGCCAAGAAGGAGTCGCCGGAAAATCCGGTCTACTATGTCCAGTACGGCCATGCCCGCATCTGCAGCATCCTGCGCCTGGCCCGGGAAAAGGGCTTAAGCTATGATGACGGCGATGTTTCGCTCCTTAAAACCGAGCCGGAACTCAGCCTGATACGGAAGATGCTGCTCCTTCCGGAAACCGTCGAGACGGCTGCCCGGATGCTCGAGCCGCACCACCTGGCCTACTATGCCCTTGACCTGGCCACCGTTTTCCACAGCTTCTACGACACCTGCCGGGTGGTCTCGGATAACGCTGCCCTGACCAAAGCCCGCCTCAAGCTGGTGGCGGCTGCCAGGGTGGTCCTGGCCCGCACCTTAAACCTCATGGGTATGAATGCGCCGGAAAACATGTAGTCAGCGGGCGAAAGCGTCCTCTTAAGGCCGGTTTTGTTTAGAGTCCCTCTTTTTTGTATTGCTGGGCCAGGCGCTGGTAGTATGGTGAGCCTTCGGCCACCCACCAGAGCTGGGCTTCGGTGACTTCGCCCTTGATGCGGCCGGGGACGCCGGCCACGAAGGAACGGTCGGGGACTTTCATACCCTGGCTGACCACGGTGCCCGCGCCGATGACGCAGTAGTTGCCGATTTCGCTATCGTGCAATACGGTGGCGTTCATGCCGATGAGGACGTGCTTACCGATACTGCGGCAGTTAATCACCGCGCCGTGGCCAATCTGCACGTTTTCTCCGATAGTCACCTCGGCGAGGCAATCGGGTGTCTGGGGAGAGCCGGAGTGAATCACGCAGCCGTCCTCGACCACACTGTTGCGGCCGATGCTGATGGGCCCGAAATCACCCCTGATGACCGCTCCGGGCCAGACGCTGGCGTTTTCCCCGATGCTTACGTCGCCAACGACGTAAGCCGCCTCGCTGACAAAGGCTGAGATGGCGACCCGGGGAGTTTTGCCCTTGAAACTTCTGGTCATACTGTTTTAGTCCTTTTCCGCCGTGCCGTTGGGGTCGTGCCCTTCCATTATTTTCAGGTAGCGCGGTAAAAGATGGTCCTGGTAGATATTTTCCAGCTGGTCGAGGAGTCCATCAGGTTCGGTATCGTAGCAGATGATGGACCCGGTCTGCTTCTTCACCATACCGATGATGGTTTGGAGGTGCTCGGTGATGCCCCCGGTATCGCGCAGCACGCCGATGACCTTGCCTTCATCATAGGCGATGGCGAACTCACCGAGTGTCCCCGACCGACCACCGGCGAAGATGACCACATCACAGCTTCTGATATTGTCGATTTCCCGTCCCATCAGACCGCTGCCGGTGTAGATGATGGCCTGGTAGCCGCGGGTTGGCGAGTGGTACTTGGTGACGTGCTCCTCCAGGTTAAGGGCCGGCGAAACACCGACCACGATACCCTCTTCCTCGATGGCGCCCAAAACGGCGTCCTGGGGCAGCCCGGGGCAGGCGCCGGTAATGAGCACATGGCCCCGGCGGGCAATCAAGCGGCCCAGCATCTTCACTTTCTGCGAAACCTCTGGCGGTATATCCCCGCCGGCTGACCCCATGACGCCAACTGTCATGCAGGGGAAGAAGGTTCGGCAGGTGAGTTGATTCATGGCCGATGCTTATCCTCGTTGCATTCGGAAGTTAGCAATATGTGACGTCTTAAGCATACGCGCATAAGGCTCTGCGCCTGGGATTTATCGTGTTCTCGATAATGGTGAATGATATTTTTTCGCAGCTACTCGTGTCGTGGTACATAGATGGTAGGGTAATTACCGGCTGGTGTCAAGCCCGGCGGAGTTTGTTTTGCCGGTTTTGAGAAAGGTGAGTAGCGACCGGCGCCGCAGCCGCCTTTAGTCCGAACCAGGCGAGCCCCAGCGCCCCGACCAGCTCCGGGATATAGACCGGTGGCTTGTGGAGCAGGTCGTAAAATAGCCGGAGGACTGCCCGGGGCTAAGGTTACGCCGAGGGTGACGCCGGTGTTGCCCGAAGACCAGCGAGACGGCTCCTTATTTTCTAACCGGAGGGGTGTCCGGTTTCACCGGCTTGCCCGCGTGGCGTGATACAAAGTTCTTAATCCTGCCAAGCGCCTCCTCGATATTGGCCATAGAGGTGGCGTAGCAGCAGCGGACGTAGCCTTCGCCGCACTTGCCGAAAGCGGTGCCCGGGACACAGGCTACCTTCTCTTCGTAGAGGAGAAGCTCGGAGAACTCTTCAGACGTAAGTCCGGTGGACGTGACGGATGGGAAGGCGTAGAAAGCGCCCTTCGGCTCGAAGCAGTTAAGGCCGATTTCGGTTAATCCCTTTACCATGACCAGCCGACGGCGGTTATAGTCCTCGACCATCTCGGCGGCGGCGACATCGCCCGATTTCAGTGCCTCAATGGCAGCCATCTGGCCCATGATAGGAGCGCACATGATGGTGTACTGGTGAATCTTGGTCATGGCGGCGATGATTTCTTTCGGCCCCGCGGCATAGCCGATGCGCCAGCCGGTCATCGCGTAAGCCTTGGAGAATCCGCTCAGCAGAATGGTTCGTTCCTTCATGCCAGGCAGCGTGGGGACGCAGGTATGTGCCACACCGTAAACCAGCTTGCCGTAAATTTCGTCGGAAATGACAATCAGGTTGTGTTTGCGGGCAAGCTCGGCGATTTCGAGTAGTCGTTCGCGGGTGATGACGGCACCGGTGGGGTTGGCGGGACTGCCGAAGAAAATGGCCCTGGTCTTCCGGGTGATTCTGGTTTCGATGTCCTGGTAAAGAAGCTCGAAGTTGTTCTCGCAGGTGGTCGGCACCATTACCGGCACACCGCCTGCCAGCATCACATTGGCGGGATAGGCAACATAACAGGGGTCGGGGATAATAACCTCATCGCCGGGGTCAAGGAGGGCGCGGGCAGCCAGGTCCATACCCTCGCTCACGCCGACGGTAATCAAAAGTTCGGAATCGGGGTCGTAGGAGAGGCCGTATTTGTCTTTCAGGTATTGCGAAAGTGCCTGGCGTAGCTCGGGCATACCGGCGTTTGAGGTGTACATGGTGTAGCCCTTTTCCAGGGCGGTAATCGCCGTTTCGCGTATGTGCCAGGGGGTAACATAGTCAGGCTCGCCCACACCCAGCGAAATCACGCCTTCCATTGAGGCCAGCAAGTCGAAAAACCGCCTGATGCCGGAAGGCGCGATGCGGTTCACCAGCCGGGAGGTACGCTGCGGCGAAGTCTTTGGTAGTATTGAACGTGTTGACATAATATTATCCAGGCCCGGCATCAGAGGACTACCGGTTCGCGTTTCACCTCTCCGTTGCCGTGGATGATTTCGTTATCTTCCTTGTAGCGTTTTAAGACGAAGTGGGTCACCGTGGCCTGCACCCCTTCGATGGGCGCGAGTTTCTGAGCGATGAAATCGGCCACTTCCTGCATGGTGGGGCAGGTCACCACCGCCATCAGGTCGTAGGTGCCGGAGACGAGGTAGACGGTGCGCGTCTGGGGGAAGCGGTAGATGTGCTGGGCGATGACGTCGAAGCCGACGTCTTTCTGCGGCGAAATCCTGACCTCGATTAAAGCCCAGACCATCTCCTCGCCGACTTTGTTCCAGTTGATGACCGTCTTGTATTTCAGGATAGTCCGGTCTTTTTCCGCCTGCTTTATCAGCTTCCTGACTTCGGGTAGGGGCAGGTTGGTCATTTGGGCTAGCTTCCGGGGGGTGGTACGGGCGTCTTTTTCCAGGATTTTCAGTATTTCTTTTAACATTTTCCTGACCTCCCGTTAGATTGGCCAGTGACCGGTGTTACCTGGGTTTCATTATAGCACAGACGCAATTTCCGGGTCTTGTTTTATAAGGTAACTCTCCCCCTCAAGTCCCCCTCCCTTCGGGATTAAGGGAGGGGGAGGATTTTTTATTCAGAGGGGCAAAGCCCCTCTTTAACTCCCGTTATTACTAACCCCTCCGGTATGTTCTAAATCCTGGGATGGTTTGGATTGGTTCTCTACGTCTCCTTTTGATTATCTCGTCTCTTACATAAAGGCGGAGGGTGTGAACTCTATAACCCCAAAAAAGTGAGACGAGGAGAAAGAATGCTACTAGACCTATTATAACCAATAAAATGAGCTTGATGGGTGTCCACGAACAAGAGTACCAGGCAAGAAAAACAAGCGCGATGCTAATTGCTAGAAAATTGTTAACGCACATCTGTTGTAGCACTACCAAACGTTCTAAGGATTGTTGCGCATTCTCATCGTGTTCTGTTGCTTCTGCCCGGTCTGATAAATGTTCCAATCTGAGGCGTTCGTCAAATAACCAGCGATTTTGTGTTCTCTGTCTGAGGCATTCTTCAAATAACCAGCGATTTTGTGTTCTCTGTCCCCAATTGCGGCCGAAAATCTGTAATTTATTCCAGAAGACATTCCAGCCTGTCAAAGCGGGAGTTGGAGGCCAAAAACGCACGAGGCCGATAATTTCCCCGAAGCATTGCACAGCGAAACCTACTACGAAAAAGAGGCCAAATATCGGGATGTAAAGCAGCCAATGAATAAATAATATTTGTGGGTAGTGTGATGAAATCCAGGGATAAAGGAACAAGTAGAAGGCTGTTAAGACGATAATCGCACCGGGGGTAATAAAAGACAGGACATCCCGCAATATGAAGTTCTGATACAGGTATTTTATGGAGCTGCCAAAACCTTCCATCTTCTACTCCAGAGTATTAGAGTTCCGGTCTTCTCTTGTGCCAGTCGGTAGCCTGCTGGAAGGCATGGGCGATTTTGAGGATGGTCTCCTCGGCGAACGGTTTAGCGATAATCTGCATGCCGATGGGCAGGTTGCCGGCGAAACCGGCCGGGATGGAAATGGCGGGCAGGCCGGCGATGTTGATGGGCAGCGTGCAGACATCGGATAAGTACATCTGCACCGGGTCCTGGGTCTTTTCTCCGATTTTGAAAGGGACGGTGGGCGAGGTGGGGGTTACCAGGGCGTCGTATTTTTCGAAGGCCCGGTCAAACTCTTCCCGTATAAGGGTGCGCACCTGCTGGGCCTTGCGGTAGTAGGCGTCGTAGTAGCCGGCGGAGAGGGCGTAGGTGCCCAGCATGATGCGTCTTTTTACCTCAGCGCCAAAGCCAAACTCGCGGGTCTTTTCCAGGGCTTCCCACATGCGGTCGGTATCGTTAAAAGAAAAGCCGTATTTCACGCCGTCGTAGCGGGCCAGGTTGGCCGAAGCCTCGGATGGGGCGATGATGTAATAGACCGCAAGAGCGTACTTGGTGAGCCCCAGCGATACCTCGCGGGAAGTCTCGGCCCCAAGCTCTTCCAGTTTGGCGATGGCCTGGTTGATGGCCGCAGCCACCTCGGGCTGCATACCCGGGACGAAATATTCCCCGGGAATTCCGATTTTAAGCCCTTTAATTCCGTATTCGAGGCCGGCGGTAAAGTCCGGCACCGGGGAAGGCGACGAGGTGGCGTCTTTATCGTCGTAGCCTGAGATAGCATTAAGCACCAGGGCGCAGTCGGCGGTGTCCTGGGTGAGGGGGCCAATCTGGTCTAAGGAGCTGGCGAAGGCCACCAGGCCGTAGCGGCTGACGCGGCTGTAGGTCGGCTTCAAGCCGGTAACGCTGCAGAAGCCGGCCGGCTGGCGGATGCTGCCGCCGGTATCGGAGCCCAGGGCATAGATTGCTTCACCGGCGGCCACCGCTGCCGCCGAGCCGCCGCTTGAACCGCCGGGCACGCGGCTCAAGTCCCAGGGGTTGCCGGTGACCTGGATGGCCGAGTTTTCGGTGGAAGAGCCCATGGCGAATTCGTCCATGTTGGCTTTGCCCACGATGACCGCGCCGCAGGCTTTCAGTTTTGCAATCACGGTGGCATCGTAAGGCGGTATAAAATTTTGAAGCATCTTTGAAGAGCAGGTGGTGGCGACTGCCCTGGTGCAGATATTGTCCTTGATGATGACCGGGATGCCGGCCAGGGGGCTGGCCTGGCCGCTGGCCCGCAGCTTGTCCGCTTGCTCCGCCTGCTTGAGGGCGGCTTCGGCGGTTATGGTAACCAGGGCGTGGATTTTTGGCTCCACCGCTTCGATGCGCCTGAGGCACTCCCGGGTAAGTTCTACCGAGGAGATTTCCCGGTTGTTAAGTCGCCGGCTGGCCTCGCGGATGGTGATTGCCCCGGGGTTCGATTTCAACTTAAAGTCCTCCTAGCAGATAGCTTTTGGCCGGTGCCTGCCCTGAGAAAGGATGGCGATAGCTTTCGGCACTGCCTATTCCAGTACCGCCCGGATGCGGAAATATTCGGCTTCTTTCCGGGGAGCGTTGGCCAGGACTTCCCGGGCAGGCAGGGAAGGGGCAACCTCGTCGGGCTTCATCACGTTCTTGAGTGGTATTGCCTGGGTGGTGGGCACGATGCCGGTGGTATCGAGCTGGCTCAGCACCTCGAAGTTTTCCAGGATGTGGGATAGCTGCTCGGTAAAGCGGTCCACCTCGGCCTCGGTCAGACCCAGTCTGGCCAGGCGCGCAATATGCAGCACTTCATCGCGGCTGATATTCAAATGCTTGCTCCCGAAAAACCGGATTTGTGTCCAAATTATAACACCCCTATCAGGCTTGAGGCAATAAATGGGCGTGCTTGTCAATGTCCGGCTTCTGCCATTATAATGGGTACGGACTTCATAGTCGGGAGAGGGGGAAGACATGGAGCGTTTTGGTCTGGAGACGATTCGCAACGTGGTGTTGCTTTCCCATTCCGGGGCGGGTAAGACATCGCTTGCGGAAGCCATTCTCTTCACCACCAAGGCCATCAACCGGCTGGGCAGGGTTGACGAGGGCAACACCACCTCGGATTATGACCCTGAAGAGACCAGGCGAAAAATCAGCATTAACCTCTCCGTCCTCACCTGCCAGTGGCAGGGCACCAAGCTCAATCTGATTGATACCCCGGGCTACCCCGATTTCATCGGTGAGGTCAAGGCAGGGCTGCGGGTGGCGGACGGGGCGCTGCTCATCGTCTCGGCGGCCGATGGCGTTCAGGTTGGCACCGAGAAAGCCTGGGGCTACGCTCAGGAAACCGGCCTGCCCCGTATCATACTGGTCAATAAAATGGACCGCGATAACGCTGATTTCATCAAGATTGTGAAGGATTTGCAGGCGCGGTTCGGCAAAAAATGCGTGCCGCTACAACTGCCCATCGGCGCCCAGGCTGATTTTAAGGGCATCGTTGACCTGTTGGCGCTCAAGGCTTACCAGGGCAGTGAGCTTGCCGAAACCGAAGTCCCGGCTTCTCTCAAAGGTGATATCGGCACCTGCCGCGATATGCTGGTCGAAGCCGTGGCCGAGAGTAACGACGACCTCCTGGAAAAATACCTTGATGGCCGGGAACTCGGCACCGAAGAGCTGGCAAAGGGCTTGCGGCAGGCCGTGGTCGCCGGCGGTGTCGTGCCCATTCTGGCGGGTTCCGCCCTGCATAACCTGGGGACAAGCCTGCTGCTGGAAACGATGCTAAAATGCCTGCCGGCACCCAAAGAGCGCCCGGTGGTCAGCAGCGTTTCGGGAAAAACCGAGACCTCTCCTCCCGGTGAGGAAGCGCCCCTCGCGGCCCTGGTCTTCAAGACGACGGCTGACCCTTACGTGGGGAAGCTCACCTATTTCCGGGTATATAACGGCGTTATTGCCTCTAACTCTCAGGTGTGGAATGTCACCAGGCAAACGGTAGAGCGCATCGGCCAGCTATATATCCTCCGGGGTAAGAACCAGGAACCGGTTACCGAACTGAGGGCCGGCGATATCGGCGCGGTGGCCAAGCTGAGTGTGACTGCGACCGGCGATACTCTGGCCAGCCGTGAACATCCCGTGCTCCTGCCGCCCGCGGTCTTTCCCGCGCCTCTCTTCAGCGAAGCGGTGTACCCCAAGGGCAAGACCGACGTGGACAAGATGGGGCCGTCACTGGCCCGGCTGGTTGAGGAAGACCCGACTCTGGCAGTGCGTCGTCAGACCGAAACCGGCGAGGTGATTCTCTCGGGCATGGGAGATACTCAGCTTGCGGTGGCGGCGGAGCGGTTACAGCGCAAGTTCGGGGTGGCGGTGACACTGTCGCTGCCCAAGGTGCCCTACCGGGAGACTATCACCGTGCCGTCCAAGGCGGAGCACAAGCATAAGAAACAGACCGGCGGCCATGGCCAGTACGGGCACGTGCTCCTGGAATTAGAGCCGCTGCCGCGCGGTTCCGGCGCCGAGTTTGCCGAGAGAGTCGTGGGCGGTTCCATCCCCAGGAACTTTATCCCGGCGGTGGAGAAAGGCGTTCACGAGGCTTTAACCGAAGGGGCGCTGGCCGGCTACCCCATCGTTGACCTCCGGGCGACGGTCTATGACGGCAGCTTCCACCCGGTTGATTCCTCGGAAATATGTTTCAAGATTGCCGGGTCGCAGGCTTTGAAGAAAGGGGTGGCCCTGGGCCAGCCAATCCTGATTGAACCGGTAATGAACCTGTCGGTGACGGTGCCCGAGGAGTTTACCGGAGACGTAATCGGTGACTTAAACACCAAGCGTGGCCGGGTGCATGGTATGAACCCCCAGAGCGGCCAGAACATTATCGAGGCCCAGGTGCCTCAGGCGGAAATCCTGCGCTACGCCATTGACTTAAAGTCTCTGACCCAGGGCCGGGGCAGCTTCACGGCGTCCTTCAGCCACTACGAGCAGACGCCGCCCAACGTCCAGCAGAAGATTGTCGCCGAAAAAGAGGCGGCTAAGGCCGCCGCCTAGCTAAAACAGCTTGGCGGTCTTGCCCTCGGCTTTCTTTGCGGTTGATGGCCTGGGAATCGGAGCAATCCAGGGGGGTATTTCAGGAGCCTTGCCCGCAAATATCTCCTCGATGGTAAGTATCTGGATTTTGGGATAATCCTTGCCTGAAAAAGGCGAAGTGTAAAAACCTTTCATCGCGGCTTCCTCAAGCATCGGTTTCGTGGGCTTCGCGAGCGAAACAAATACGCCGATGTCGCTTTTCTCAGTATCGATTACGTGAGAAAGGACTTTTATCATATCTACGCCCACGTTCTTGCCGCCCTTAACTGAAATGATGGCTTTCTTAATCTTGTCCTTCTCGTCCATATAGTAGAGGTAGCCGTCAATGCCGGTGTCGGCGCCCTTTTTCTTATCGCCGTAGGGCTGGCCGCCGATTTTATGGACCGCCCACCACTGGAACTGGTACTTGTCCTGGCTCGCCAGCTCTTCCGCGCCGGCCGGGTCTTCCGGCTCGCCGACCACCTTGAAGGACGGCGGGGGAGTCATGTTCCTGAGCCGCCATTTCATCAGACCGATGGCCAGGTGGGTGATATCGATGCCGACCCATTTTCTATTCAGCCTTTGCGCGGCGACTACGGCGGTGCCACAGCCGCAGAAAGGGTCTAAAATTAAGTCACCTTCGTTTGAACTTGCTTTTATGATTCTTTCAAGCAGTGCTTCAGGTTTTTGAGTAGGATAACCAAGTCGCTCGGCAGATAAGTTATGCATTTGTCCAATATCTGTCCAAATGTCTTGGAGAATTGTTCCCTTATATTCACTTTCATAGCGCTTAAGCCGGGGCATTCCTTTTTTGGGATAATGAATCCTTCCTTCATTGTCGAGCTGCTCAAGCTTATCTTTTGTTGTAGCCCATGTCCGATTTTGGGAAGGCCAAACGCCTTTCCACTCGTACAA
>JAZDKE010000037.1:0-15963 GCA_043803245.1 Chloroflexota bacterium | reverse complement strand
GAGACTAAATTCGTGGAGCAAATTTTCAAGTTATTATCGGTGATTGCTTTAGCTACAATAGAGCTCTGGGCAGCAATCCCGGCAGGTCTCGCTTTAGGTCTAAATCCTTTTCTGGTAGGACTTGGGGCCGCCGTTGGCGCGATATTAGGTACACTCATTGTGGTATTAGTTGGTGAGCAACTCCGAAATCGGCTGGTTCGTCGTTACTCCAGCAAAAAAGAAAAGCAACAACCCGGGCTTATCCAAAGAATCTGGCAACGGTACGGATTGATCGGGTTAGGTCTTCTGGCACCCTTGCTAACTGGTGCCCCGCTAGGGGCTGCTTTGGGTTTATCGTTGGGTGCACAAGCCGGGCAGTTGATGGTCTGGATGAGTCTCGGCATTGTTCTCTGGGCAGTGATACTCACTGCAGCCGGTGTGCTGGGATTAGCAGGGATAGAGAAATTGTTTTAACTTAGGAAAGAAGGATTTGTTGTATCTCAGGAATCAGTCCTTTCTTCTCAAACATTAGTTCGGGAACTCCCCCCCCCCCCCCCGAGGCCCACTTGTCAATAAACAGAGCTGATAAAGCCCATTCATCTTCTCTCTGCCAGACCTTCCTGATATGCCTAGCCCGTAGTGTCGGGTCTCAGGGTTTTACGCCACTTTAGGTCTGCTAAGAAATTTCACAGCCTCAAACCACAGGATACAGGCTCCACCTGCCCCCAGGGAAAGCAAAATGTCAGCGGGGTGCAACGGGCCAAAACGGAACAACTCCCGCAGGACGGGGACATAGATTATCAGAGTCAGGATAGCTAAAGTAGCCCCAACGATAATAAACAGCGAAGTGTTTCGATGGCGCAGGCTGGCGAAAATGTTCTCCGACCAGACACGGTTGGAGAGAATAAGCCCCAGATTGGCAATAACCAGGGTGACAAAAGCCAGGCTGCGCGCTTCCACGTCACCGCGCCCCATGTACAGTGTAACTCCGTAAATAGCCAGCGTGACCGCCATGACGGCTGCCCCCTGTAACAGGCTCAGGATAATGGTCCGCGTGCTGAAGATAGGTTCTTTTCGATTGCGTGGCGGGCGGTCCATGACATCAGGTTCTTCGGGTTCGGCTTCAAATGCGATTGAACAGGCGGGGTCAATAATCAGTTCGAGGAAGACTACGTGGACGGGCAGCAGCGCCAGAGGCCAGCCGAACAAAACCGGTACCAGCGATAGGCCGGCAATCGGGACGTGGACAGCCAGAATATAGGCCATCGACTTTCTCAGGTTATCGAATATCCGCCGGCCAAGCCGGATAGCTTTAACGATGGAAGTGAAATCGTCGTCCAGAAGTACCAGAGCCCCGGCTTCCCTGGCGACATCAGTCCCTCTGCCGCCCATCGCAATGCCGATATTTGCCGCTTTCAACGCCGGGGCGTCGTTCACCCCGTCCCCGGTCATTGATACAATCTCGTCATTTGCTTTGAAAGCATTTACCAGGCGCAGTTTTTGCTCGGGCACAACCCTGGCGAATATATTTACGGTCTTGATGCGTTCCTTGAGTTGTTCGTCGCTCATCTCATTCAGTTCAATACCGGTAATAACCTCGTCCATCGGTTGCAGCCCGACCTCGCGCGCGATATGCTGTGCCGTGACGGGATAGTCACCGGTAATCATCACCACCCTTATGCCGGCTTTATAGCATTCCCTGATAGCGGCCGGAACCGTGGGACGTATCGGGTCGGCAAATCCCAGCAAGCCCAGAAAATCAAACTTAAACTCGTGCTGGTCGTCGGGCAGTGAGACCGGACTGAAATACGCCCTGGCAACGCCCAGCACTCTTAAGCCATCACCAGCCATAAGTTCAACCTGTTGATATACTTCCCGCATTTCTGCCCGGCTCATATGGCAGAGGTCGATAATATCCTCCGGGGCGCCCTTGGAGGCAATGATGTAATCTTCGCCGTCCGGCGATTTCCAGACACGCGAGAGTGCCCTGAGTTTCCTGGAGAGAGGGTATTCACGCATGAACGTCCAGTCTCCATGCAGGTGTTCCGTGAAGCTCTGATAGCGCTCTCCCAGTGCCCTGAGTGCCTTTTCCATAGGGTCAAAAGGGTTAGTCTGGCTGGCCAGTATGCCGTATTCAATCAGCTGATGGAAATTTTCGCGAGGCCCCCCACATTTTTTAAGGTCAACCTCTAAGAATTCATTATTAACGCACATCCTGTCTACCGACATCTGGTTGAGCGTTAGCGTGCCCGTTTTGTCCACGCACAGGACGGTATTCGACCCCAGGGTTTCGATAGCCGGCAGACGGCGTGTCAGGACATTGCTCCGTGAAATACGCCAGGCGCCCAGCGCCAGAAAAACGGTGAGTACCACCGGAAATTCCTCCGGCAGGATCGCCATTGCCAGGGTAATACTGGCCAGAAAGCCATCAAGCCAGTTACCCTTCGTGATTCCATAGACTACCGCCATCACCGCACAAAGCGACAGGCCGATGAGAGCCAGATTACGTACGAAACGTCTGATCTCTTTTTGCAGGAGGGTTTCTTCAGGCTCGATGGTCTGAAGGGACTTGCCAATCTTGCCGAATTCAGTGTAAATGCCCGTAGCCGCGACGCGTGCCAGGCCCAGCCCGCCAACTACCAGCGTCCCGGAATATACGAACGGTGAATTGTCACCGGCGGGCCGCCCCATCTCGGTGGTCTCGGGTGATTCGACTTTCGGTACCGGCGCCGATTCCCCGGTGAGCAAAGACTCTTCAATCGTGAGGTTATTTGAGGCAAGCACAATCCCATCAGCCGGTACCCGGTCACCCTCGGAAAGAACGATGATGTCGCCACGGACTACTTCGCGGCCGGCAATCCTCTTGGAGACACCATCCCGGATAACCATCGCCCGCGGGCTGGAGAGGTCACGGAGTGCTTCGAGAGCTCTTTCGGTTTTTCGCTCCTGGTAGATGGTGATGCTGATAATCACGAAGACAAAACCCAGGAGCATAAGGGCGTCCCGAATTTCTCCCAACAGCATGTAGATTGTGCCGCTGGCGATAAGCAGCAGTAACATTGGCTCACGAATGACACTCAGCGCAATCGAGAAGAAACTGCGCTTTTTGGCCGATGGGATTTCGTTAAATCCTTCGCTGGCGAGTCTTCCGACAGCCTCTTTTTCGCTGATACCGGAGATTCCGTTGACATTGTTAAGGTCAAAGATTTCAGGCATCACGGGCCCCCTCATAAACAAAAAAATACCCGCCGGATGCTTAGTCCTGCGGGTATCCCGCTGCCCAAAAAGGCCCGGCTACCACTCTAGTCGGCCTGTTCCAAGCAAACCCTATTATACTTTGGCTAACTTAGCCCGTCAAGCTCGGCCTCGCATCTAAAAGTCATCCGGTGAAAAATAAGTCAGGGATACGACTTTTCCGAATGGACGGGCTAACAAAATCACTAGATGCCGGGGATACATCCTGGCGCCCGTATCATTAAGACGGGTGCGCTGATAGAACGGAGAAGACGGTCGGCAACGCTACCCCATACCCAGCGGCTTATTCCCGAGCGTCCGTGGGTGGCAATGACCACTAAGTCTACGCCATTCCGGGCAGCAAAGTCAGTGAGGGCATCGGCGGCTTTGCCGTAGATTACATATGTCCTGGCATTTGCGCCGGTTTTTCCGAGACGGGCCTCGATTTCTTTGAGATAGTCCTTAGCTTCTGCCTCATTATGAGCTTCAAATGCTTTCAATTGCTCTACGGATGCGACTTTTGCCATTTCTCTGCCGTAGGGTATGGCAATCGGCTCAACTGCCCGCACGAGCATTATCTCAGGGGACTCACTCCCCCCCATAAAAGTTTTTATATGGGGAAGCACACATTCCGCTAGCGGTGAACCATCCAATGGGAGCATAATCTTACGGTACATATTCTTTTTCTTTCTCCTTTCGGTGTGGGGCTGGTTTTCGTTCCATCTCCGGTCGCCCGACGGCACTCTTATACCACCGAGCGCTTATCTCAGGATTTACTACTTTGGTGTCTCGGTTTCGTAATGACCTTTTGAAACTGGTGTTGCTTCTTTCCTGGACTTGGGCAGAAGAACCGAGGCCAGGATGGAGCCCAGGATAAGAGCGAGTACCACGCCTAATGAGATTGATACCGGTATTTTGTAAAGGTCAACGATCAGCATTTTGATACCCACAAAGGCAAGGACGATAGCCAGCCCGTACACCAGGAAACGGAAGAGATAAAATAGACCGGCCAGGGCGAAGAAAAGGGCCCGCAGCCCCAGGATGGCAAATATATTGGAGGTGTAAACGATGAAAGAGTCGAGGGTAACGCCGAGTACCGCCGGGACGGAGTCAACCGCGAACATAATGTCCATCGTCTCGATAGTTATCAGGGTGAGGAAAAGGGGCGTCGCAAAAAGCAAGCCGTTTTTCCTGGTGAAGAACCTGGTGCCATCATACTCGGGTGTGACACGCATGAATTTACGGGAAAACCGGACCACCGGGTTCTTCTCCGGGTTTACTTCCTTCTCTCTCTGGGTAATCAACTTGTAGGCGGTGTAGAGAAGGACGACCCCCAGCAGGTAGAGGAAAAAATGGAATCTCTCGACCAGGGCAACTCCGGCAAATATGAAAAGCCCGCGAAAAAGTATCGCGCCGATAATGCCCCAGAGCAGGACTTTCCGCTGCGCTTCCCGCGGCACCGCAAAATAGGTGAAAAGTGCCAGGAAGACAAACATGTTATCAACGCTCAGGGAATACTCAATCAAATAGGCGGTAAAGAACTCAAGGCCCTTTTGGGGGCCTCTGGAGATATACACGATGCCGTTAAAGACCAGGGCCAGGGCGACCCAGAACCCCACCAGTTTAAGGGCTTCTTTGACGGGAATAATATGGGCTTTACGCTGGAAGACAAACAAATCAAGGGCAAGCGCCACCACGAAAATAAGGATAAAAATTATCCAGAGATAGCTCTGCTCCATGATAGCTGCTTAACTACCCCCTTTCTTACGTAACATTAACCCTCTCGGACCCCTTCGTATGAATAATCGAGCTCAGCCAGGTGGCGACAGACGTTATTAAAGGCCGACCACGACAAATAGAATGCGTCACTGTCCAGGGCACCTACTTGCCCGAGTGTCTTTAGAGCCTCGCTTCGAATTCCGCCGGGCTGAACCGGTAGTCCTGGGTGCCGTAGCACTCGACGGCAAAAGAAGCGCAAACGCTGCCCATCCGGGCGCTCTGTTCGATGTCCCGGCCCTGCACCAGGCCTTTAATTAAACCCGCCCGGTAAGCATCGCCGGCGCCGGTGGGGTCAACCACCTGCCGGGGTGTGACCGCGGGAATTCGTATTTCGCAACCGTCGGTGCAGACGCAGGAGCCCAGTTCCCCCAGGGTGGTGATGACGGTGGCGGTAAGCCCAAGGAGCCGCTTTTTGTCAAGCCCGGTTTTTGCGGTAATCAGCTCCAGCTCGTAGTCATTGGAAATCACCATGCGGGAGCCTTCCAGACAAATCGCGAGGTCGCGGCCAGACCACATCGGCAGCGATTGACCGGGGTCAAAAATATAGGCGATGCCCCTCTTCCGGCAGGCAGCGGCATAGTCCTGCATATCCTGGAGATTTCCCGGAGCGATGATGGCCAGGGTCTCATCGGGGCAGACCAGGTCGAAATCGAAAGATGAAGGGTATTTCATAGCGCCCGGGTTGAAGCCGGTTATCTGGTTATCGGACAGGTCAGTGGTGATGTAGGCGCAGGCGGTCGAAGTTTCCTTGATAACGGTGATGTGCTCGCAGGTGATACCGTTTTGGGCCAGCCAATCGAAATACGGCTGGTAGTCGCGGCCAATGGTCGCCACAATTTTCGGCTTTTCGCCCAGGAGGGACAGGGCATAGGCGATGTTGCCCGCGGTGCCGCCGAACTTCTCTACCAACCCGTTCACGGTAAAGCTGATGTTCAAAACGTGGATTTTCTCCGGCAGGATGTGGTCGGCAAAATATCCCGGGAAGTCCATAATCCGGTCATAGGCCAGTGAGCCGGAGACTATGATGTTCATCGCATCCTTTTACTCGTTACGGCTACCGTATTATAGCAGTATTGCCCAGCCGGGAAAACCGGCTCCCGCCTGCCCCATAACCGGAAAAGATGGTAGAATTATCCGGAAGGCCGATGACTCAAACCCGCTATCCGATAATCGAAGAAATCACGCCGCCGCCGGCACCGCTGGAAGTTTTCAGGCTTTTCCAGGCGAGGCCGTTCAGCTTTTTCCTGGACAGCGGCATGGACGCTGGCAAACTGGGACGCTATTCCTTCATCGGCTCAGACCCTTTCCTGGTGCTGAGCAGCCGGGGCAAGGATATCCGGCTGAAAGCTGGTGGGGAAGAGAGCCGCCTCACCGGTAATCCTTTCGATGTCCTGGGACAGCTCCTTAAGGAGCATCTCCTGAGTAGCTGCGAGGCGCCGGTGCCCTTCCTGGGCGGGGCGGTGGGCTATCTGAGCTACGACCTCGGCCACTTCATCGAACGCCTGCCGGGTAAAGCGGTGGACGACCTGGGGCTGCCCGAGAGCTACTTCGGCTTCTACGACCTGGTCATTGCCTTCGATAACCTACTGGGAAAAGCCTACATCGTCGCTACTGGTTTCCCGGAGATGGGGGAAGTCAGCCGGCTGGCGAGAGCACGCCGGCGGCTTGATGAAACCAGGCTCAGGCTGTCCGAAAACCGCCTGGTGGCACTGCCCCCGCAAAGACCGGGGGCGACCAAGCCGTTAGCTTTAAGCGGCGGTTTTAAGCACGAGGAGTACCTGGCCGCGGTGGCGCGCGCCCGCCGGTACATCATTGACGGCGACATCTTCGAGGTCAACCTCTCGCAGCGTTTTACCGCCGAGCTTGGAGCCACCCCCTTCGAGCTTTACCAGCGGCTCCGGCAGATTAATCCGGCGCCTTTTGCTGCCTACCTGGGTTTCGAGGGGGTCGCGGTGGTAAGCGCCTCGCCGGAAAGATTTCTCCGCCGGCAGGGCGACCGGGTGGAGACCCGGCCCATCAAGGGTACCCGCCGCCGGGGCAAAACACCGGAAGAGGCCAAAGCGCTGGCCCAAGAGTTGCTCACCAGCGCCAAGGACCGGGCGGAGAACGTCATGATTGTTGATTTGGCGAGGAATGACCTGGGACGGGTGTGCCGTTTCGGTACGGTCAGGGTGACTGAGCTCGCGATACTGGAGACTTTTCCCACCGTCTTCCACCTGACTTCGACGGTTGAAGGCAGGTTGATGCCGGACAAGGATGCCATCGACCTGCTCAAGGCCACCTTTCCCGGCGGCTCTATCACCGGAGCTCCCAAGGTGCGCGCCATGGAGATTATCGATGAGCTTGAGCCGACCCGGCGGAGCATCTACACCGGCAGCATCGGCTATCTCGGTTTTAACGGCGACCTTGACCTTAACATCGCCATCCGCACCTTTATTGTCAGGGATAACAAAGTCTATTTTCAGGTAGGCGGCGCGGTGGTCTACGATTCCGACCCCGAATCAGAATATCAGGAGACTCTGGTCAAGGCCCGGGCGCTGATTGACGCCCTCAATCTGACGGCAGCGCGGGCGGTCTAAGCATGGTCATCATCATCGACAACTACGACTCTTTCGTCTATAACCTCGCCCAGTACCTCGGGGAACTGGGCTGGCAGCCGACGGTCTACCGCAACGACGCCATCACCCTGGAGCAGATTGAGACCTTGAGTCCCTCCCACATCATCATCTCACCGGGGCCCTGCACGCCCCTGGAAGCGGGCATCTCTAACGACCTCATCTGGTATTTCGGCGGCCGGATTCCCATTCTCGGCGTCTGCCTGGGACACCAGTGCATCGGCTACGTCTACGGCGGCCAGATTGTCCGGGCGGAAGTGCCGACGCACGGCAAAAGCTCCCTCATCCATCACGATGGCCAGACGGTGTACCGGGACCTGCCCAACCCCTTCGAAGGGGGACGTTACCACTCCCTGGTCATCGGACGAAAGAGTCTACCCGCAAGCCTGAAAATAACCGCCACCACCGATGACGGCGTTATCATGGGCGTAAGGCACCGCGACTACGTCGTGGAAGGGGTGCAGTTCCACCCGGAATCAATCCTGACAGGCGGGGGCCACCGCTTGCTCCAGAATTTTCTGGGCTTCTCGCAGCCCAGGTGGCCCGGAGGAGTTGTTTTTGGCTAAAGTCGTCTATTTGAACGGTTCTCTGGTGCCCCGCGAGCGGGCGGCCATAAGCGTGCTGGACTACGGTTTCCTCTACGGCTACGGCCTTTTTGAGACGATGCGTGCCTACCAGGGCCGGGTATTTCTCCTGGATAGGCACCTTGACCGGCTGGAAAGCGCCGCAGCGCAGCTTGGTTTACCCGTCTCAGTGCCGGAGCTTGCCCCGGCAGTAAGGGCCACTATCCAGGCTAACGGGCTAACAAACGCCCGGGTGCGCCTCACCGTTTCGAGGGGCGAGGGCAGTCTCAGTCCCGACCCCGGCACCTGCCAGAAAGCCACCGTGCTGATAGTGGCCGAACCTTACCGGCCTTACCCGGCGCGGGTCTACCGGAGCGGGCTGCGGGCGGTTACGGCTTCAAGCCGCCGTAACAGCCAGTCGCCGCTCTCCCGGCTCAAGACCGCTAACTTTCTGGAAAGCATCCTCGCCCGGCAAGAAGCGAAAAAGGCCGGCGCCGATGATGCCCTGCTCCTCAACGAAAAGGGCATGCTCGCCGAGGCCAGCATGAGCAATCTCTTCCTGGTAAGCCGCGGCATCATCATGACGCCGGGACTCTCCAGTGGCGTTCTGCCCGGCATTACCCGAGGTGTTGTCCTGGAGCTGGCTGCAAAACTGGGCATCGAAACCGTCGAGGCTGAAATACCCCCGGAAGCGATTATTCAGGCAGAGGAAGCCTTTCTGACCAACTCCCTCATCGAGGTGATGCCGCTGGTCGAAATCGACGGCCAACCGGTGGCTTTGGGCCAGCGTGGAACGGTTACGGCCAGATTGCACAAAGCCTACCGGGCGCTGGTGCGCCAGACCATTAAAGAGAGCTAACTCGCGCGCTCAAGCCCAGCGGACGATGGCATCGCTCATGCGACAGACCCGGGCCATCGGCTGAACATCGTGCACCCGCACTATGTCGGCGCCTTTGGCGATGCCGATGGCCACCGCGGCGGCAGTACCTTCGAGGCGCTGTTCCGCCGGCAGGTCGAGCACCATGCCGATGAAAGATTTACGAGACGGCCCGATGAGAATTGGCCGCCCCAGTATTTTCAGTTCCTCCAGGCGGCGGATGAGCTCAAGCTCCTGCCGCCAGGTCTTGCCGAAGCCGATGCCGGGGTCAATGATGATGTTCTCTGGTGGCACACCCCGCTCGGTCGCCAGCTTCAGGCTGCCCCGCAGGGAAACCGTCACCTCGGCCATGAGGTCGCAATAGTAGGCGGTATCGCGTTTTATCCCGCTGTCATAGCCGCCTTTGTCACGCTGGTTGCTCATCAGAATGATGGGCACGCCATTTTTTGCGGCCAGTTCGGCGAGGCGGGGGTCGCGCTTTAAGCCCCACTGGTCGTTAATCATCCGCGCACCGGCGGCAATCGCCCGCTCGGCCACCTCGGGTTTGCAGGTATCAACGCTGATGGGCACCGGCACCCCGGCGGCCAGCCTTTCGATGGCGGGCACGACCCGGCTGATTTCTTCGCTGATTGAGACCGGGGCGGCATTAGGGCGGGTCGATTCGCCGCCGATATCCAGAATGTCCGCGCCCTGGCTTACGAAGCGGCGCGCCTGCTCTAATGCCGCTTCGGGGCCGGCGATGCCGTCGCCGGAGAAAGAGTCCGGGGAAAGGTTGATTATCCCCATCACGTAAGTTCTCTCTCCCCAGCGGAACTCGGTATTGCCGCACCGGGTGACACCAAGTTGCCCCATAACTTACCTCAGGTTACAATTTTGACTCTAAAGCACTTTGTGCCATATACCTTGGAGACTCAACGGTTTTCTCCTCAAGCCGCTGACAAGCTCAGCGCCCCTGGGGCGACTCGAACGCCCGACGCGCGGTTTAGGAAACCGCTGCTCTATCCACCTGAGCTACAGGGGCTTGCACCGCTACCCTTATTAGTATAGCTTTGAGAGGGCCGGGTATCAATAGCCAGGCTGGTTGAAGGCTGGCTTAACGGTAAGGTGCTACTTAGTTCAGAATTTATCCTTCAGCTTAAGGTAGGTGTCCCTAAGCGCCTGGGGAATCACTTTTGTGCCGGCGATGACCGGCATGAAGTTGGTGTCGCCCGCCCATCGCGGCACGATGTGGCTGTGTATGTGCCCGGGGATGCCCGCCCCGGCAGTGGTGCCCAGGTTCATGCCCACGTTAAAGTCCCGGCTGCCGAAGGACTCTCTCAAGGCAGCCAGGCTGCGGTTAATCAGTTCGCTGTGCTCCAGCAGCTCCTCGGGGGCCAGCTCTTCCGGGCTTGAGACGTGCCGGTAGGGGGCCACCATCAAGTGGCCGGGATTATAGGGGAAGCTGTTCAGGATGATGAAGTTGTGCTTGGCGCGGTAGAGGATATAGTTCTCGGCGTCATTATCTTCCCGGGGTTTTGAGCAGAGGATACAGCCCGATGGTTTTGCTATCTCAACGTAGGTGATACGCCAGGGCGCCCAGACGGTGTCCATGGTGCTCCTTTTTTCTTGACTCGTTCCTATTTTGCGCCGAGTAGCGGGAAATTGTCAAAAATGCCGTTTTAGCCCATCATGGCAGGGGATGCAGGAAATCGACCCGCAATCGGAAACTCTTATCTTTCTGGGCAGCGGCGGGGAGCGGCTGAAAAAGAGGGGCTTCGCCACCTATTTTATGGCAGTCTCCGGGCGTTAATTCCTTTATCGAGGTCTACAGCCCGTAGCTCAGCCGGGTTATCAGGCGTCTGGGCAGGCCGAGGGCCGCCATCCGGGACTGGACGAGGCCGATGTCATAAGGGACACGGTGGATGGTGACCGACCGGCTTTCGGTATCATAGATGGCGTAGCTGGCCCGGGGGTCGCCGTCACGCGGCTGCCCGACGCTGCCGGGGTTGATTATCAATCGCCTTTCACCAAGCTCCAGCCGGCTTCCATCGCTAAGGTCTTTCCGCCGGACATCGCCTTTTTCGTCGGCCTGAAAGACCAGTGGCCGGTGAGAGTGACCGACCAGACAGTACCGCGTCTTGAAGTGGTCGAGGTTCGCCCGGGCACGTTCCGTTTCGACCAGGTACTCCCAGACCGGGTCCCTCGGGCTGCCGTGCACCAGCGTGAAATCGCCGCTCTCGATGACCAGAGGCTCGTTTACCAGATATTCTTTGCCCTCCGGACTCAGCCGCTGGCCCGCCCAGTGTGCGGCGAAGGCGGCTTCGGTGTTAAAGCTAGCGGTGGGAATTTTACCGGTGGCCGCCAGGTCGTGATTACCGGCCACGCCGATGCGGTCCTCTTTGAGCAGCCGGTCAAGGCACTCCTGGGGGTCGGGGCCGTAACCCACCGCGTCTCCCAGGTTCCAGAACTGGTCGGCGCCTCCCCGGCGTTCGATATCGCCGAGCACCGCCTCGAAAGCCGCCAGGTTAGCGTGAATATCAGCCAGGATGGCGTAGCGCACTAGTCAAAATATAGCAGTTTTCGGCACCTTAAGCCAGTCCCGCCGTAACCGCCTTTGGTTGTCGCTCCCCAGGCGCCGGTGCTATAATCTGGTTGTGAAAGTTGCCGAGCTTGGCGAATTCGGTCTGATTAATCTCATCGGGGACATGGTTGGCCGGTCTTTGGCAGGCGGCAAAACTCCAGAGGAGTTGATTTGCGGCATCGGCGATGACGCCGCCGCCTGGCGCTGTCGGGGAGAAGTGCAGCTCGCCACGGTGGACTCGCTCGTTCAGGGTGTCCATTTCACCCTGGACACCATTTCCTGGGAGGAGCTGGGCTGGAAGTCGCTCGCGGTAAGCTTGAGTGACATCGCCGCCATGGGTGGTAATGCCCGCTACGCTCTTATCTCGCTCGCTTTGCCTGCCGAGACCCTGGTCAGCGAGCTCACCGGTCTCTACCGGGGGATGCTCGACCTGGCCCAGAAGACCGGGGTCGCCCTGGTCGGCGGTGATACCTGCCGCAGCCCGCTGGTGACCATCACCATCACCATTATCGGCGATGCGGTAGGAGGGAAGATGCTGCGGCGCTCCGGTGCCCGGGCCGGAGACCTGGTAGCGGTTACCGGCTACCTGGGCAGTGCCGCCGCCGGTCTGGTGATGCTCGATGAGAAGCTCAAGCTTGATAAGGGTGTGGCTGCCTACCTCGGTGAGGCTTTCCGGAGACCGTCTCCCCGTCTTGCCGAGGGGCGCTTGCTGGTTGATTTCGGAGTTCGGGCTGCCATGGACATCAGCGACGGTCTGGTCATTGACCTCGGGCACATCGCCGAGATGAGCCGGGTCGGTGCCCGTATTCGGGCGGAGCGGGTGCCGATTGAGCCCCGGGTGAAAGAAAGCTTCGGGGCGCGGGCCCTCGAGCTGGCCTTAGCCGGCGGCGAGGACTACGAGCTGCTCTTTACCGCAAGCCAGGCGACGATTACCCGGCTGAAAAAGGCTCTCCCCGTGCCGGTGACGGTGGTGGGTGAGATTGTCCCCGGGGAAGCGGGTAAGGTGAGCGTGGTTGATGGCCGGGGGCGGAAGCTGGCTCTCGCCAGGCCCGGCTGGGAGCACTTTTCGGCATGAGAGGCGTCCTGGAGCTGGTGAGCCAAAGCCCCGAAGCAACCCAACGAATTGGGGTCAGGCTGGCCCGGCGGCTAGCGGCGGGCGATACCGTTTTCATGGTGGGTAACCTGGGCGCGGGCAAGACCTGCCTCGTTCAGGGTATTGCCCGGGGGCTTGGTATCAGCGACTGGGCCGTAAGCCCGTCTTTCGTTTTGATGAGGGAGCTTTACGGACGGTTGCCGCTCTACCACGTTGACCTTTACCGTCTCGACCATCTGGAGGAAATCGCCGACCTGGGTCTTGACGATTATTTCTACGGCGGCGGGGTCTGCGTGGTCGAGTGGGCGGAGAAGGGGGCGGCGGTTCTGCCCCCGGAGCACCTGGAAATTCAGATTGATTATCTTTCAGATAGCGAGCGCCGCCTGAGACTCGTGCCCCACGGCAAGCGCTACCGGGAGTTGATTCGGGACTTTAAGAAGGATTTACCGGAGGGCGAGAGTGCTGATTGCGATTGATACCTCGACGGCCAATGCCTCGCTAGCCCTGGTGAAGGATGGGGAGTTGGTTGCGGAACTGAACTGGCGTTCGAGCTTGAACCACAGTGTCGAGCTGTTGCCCAATTTGAATTACCTGCTCCGCCAGTCCGGCCGGGATATCGCTAGCGCACAAGCCATTATTGTTGCCCGCGGGCCGGGGAGCTATAACGGCCTGCGCGTCGGTTTGAGCACTGCCAAGGGGCTGGCTTTCAGCCTGGGTATTTCCCTGGTGGGGGTCAGCACTCTTAGTGTGATAGCCTACGCTTTTGCCGCAACCGGGCTGCCGGTCTGCCCGATGATAAATGCTGGCCGCGGTGAAATTGCCACCGCCTGCTACCAGATGGCCGGTGGCCGGTGGGCCGCTCTGGAAGACGAGCGCATCAGCACGGTGAGTGCCGTTTGCGCCGGGACGGCCACCCGGACGGTGTTCTGCGGCGAGCTTGAGCCTGAGATGATAAGGGAAATTGCCGGGCGGCTGGCTGACCTGGCGGTCTTGCCCTCACCGGCCGCCAGGCTGCGGCGGGCGGCTTATTTAGCCGAACTTGGGCAGGTGCGGCTTAGCGCCGGCGACGTTGACCCGGTGGCCGCGCTCGAACCGCACTATCTCCGGCGGCCGCCCATCACCCGCCGAAATGCCGGTAGAGAAAGGAACCGCGAGTGGAAATCTTGCCCGGGTTGCCGGTGGACACCGAAAAAAGCCCGACCATGTGCTTTGGCTGCGGGCCGGATAATCCCATCGGCTTAAAGCTCAAGTTTCATTGGAACGGTGAGGTAGCGCGGGCGGAATTTACTCCCGACGAGCGCCACCAGGGATGGTCGAATATCGTACACGGGGGTATTATCAGTTGTCTTCTGGATGAAGCCCTGAACTATCCCCCTTACTTTGTGGGACTGCCGTGCCTCACTGCCAAAATGGAGGTCAGGTTGCGGCGCCCCGTGATGGTCGGTGAACCCATGGTGTTAAGCGCCACCATAATTAAAAAGAACCGGCGCCTGGTGGAGACCCGGGCGAGCCTGGAACTAAAAGACGGTACGCTGGTTGCCGAGGCCAATGGAGTGATGTTTGTCCTCAGGGGAAGGGGCGGGGGCGCATGACCTTGCCCGCCAGGCCGCCGCGCGCGGTTATCTGGGACATGGACGGCGTCATTTGTGATACCGGCCCTTACCATTACCGGTCGTGGCGCAAAGTGATGGCTGAGAGGGGAGTCACGCTGACCGAGGAGTGTTTCCGGCGTGGCTTTGGCCGGCGGAATGACGCTATCATCCGCGGCCTGCTGGGTGGTGAAGTGCCACCGGAGGAAATTGAGAAAATCTCCCGGAAAAAGGAAAGCTTTTTCCGCCGCATCGTCCGTGGCCGGCTTGAGCCGTTGCCGGGCGTGTTGACGCTTCTCGATTCTCTCCATAATGCAGGTTATCGCATGGCGCTGGCATCCTCGGCGCCGCTGACCAACATCAATCTCATTCTCCGCGAGCTTGGTATCGCCGGGTTTTTCGAGGCGGTGGTCAGCGGTGAGGATGTTACCGAGGGGAAACCCAGTCCGCAGGTCTTCCTCTTGGCTGCTGCCAGGCTCGGCGTAGCCCCGGCGGGATGTCTGGTCATCGAAGACGCGGTGGCCGGCGTTACCGCCGCCAGGCGGGCGGGGATGCTTTGTCTGGCGGTGACCAACACCCATCCTGCCAAACGGCTTGCGGCGGCTCGCCTGGTGGTGAGCAGCCTGGCCGAGGTCGGCTTAGCTGATATCGAAGCCATTTTTGAGAAATCGGAAGGAGTTGCAGGTTAAATGGAAATATCGCTGGTGCTGATTAAACCGGATGCCGTAGAGAGAAATCTGGTGGGCAAAATAATCGGCCGTATCGAAGAAAAAGGCATGTCGCTGCTGGCGCTCAGGATGCTGCGCATGGACCGCAGGCTGGCCGAGAAACACTACGCGGTGCACGCCGATAAACCGTTTTTCAAAGGCCTGGTGTCTTACATCACCTCGGGGCCCATCGTGGCCGCCGTCTTTGGCGGGGAGAATGCGGTTGAGGTCATCCGGGGGGTGATGGGCGCTACCGACCCGGCCAAAGCCGCTCCGGGCACCATCCGCCGGGACTTCGCCCGGGACATCGAGCGTAACAGCGTGCATGGGTCGGATTCAGCAGCGACGGCGAAGCCGGAAATAGCCCTCTTTTTCACCGAAAAAGAAATCCTTGTCTAGAGTGATGAGGTCGTTACTGGCTTACTGAATCCTGACCAGGGTGCTGGCGTCTTCCCAGAGCTTATCGAGCTGGTAGAACTCTCTCAGGGAATCGCTGAAGACGTGTACTACCATCTCGCCGTAGTCCATCAGCAGCCAGCCCGAGTCGGCGGTGCCTTCGTCGTGGTGGGGCAAAACGCCCGCGGCTTTCAGGACGCGGTGGATTTCCTCCCGGATGGCCCCAATCTGCCGCGGCGACTCGGCGGTGCAAATTACGAAGAAATCGGCGAAACGGTTTTCGCCCCGCATGTCCAGCAATATGATATTGCTGGCCAGCTTTTCACTGGCGGCGTTCACCGCTTGCCGGGCGATATCGATTGGTTCCAGGAAGGCGACCTCCTCGTGGAGTCTTGGTAATATTATAGCACAACCCTGCCCTTGTGAGGGCGATGGCGTGATACCATAAAGCTACCGGACGGCGGCTTTTACCATTAATAATCGAAATTGTGCGTTGTTTCTGCTATAATAGAATGGTAATAGTGAGGGTGTATGATGAAGTCAGGCTGGAAGTCTAGCGCTTTAATCTACG
>JAZDKE010000036.1:0-11071 GCA_043803245.1 Chloroflexota bacterium | reverse complement strand
CTATCTGGCAGGCAGGTCCCTGGTAACCGGTGAACGTAACCAGAACGGGACCACCATTGAAATCAAAGACCCCGGCATGATGGAGCCGGTAAAGATTACACCGGGGCGGCCAGCCTAGCGCTTCCGGATGGCGACCGGTTCAAGTCGTTATCGCTTAGCCGGTCATTTTACGGTAGCCAGGCCGGCTGCCTGCCAGTCGGTGATACCACCGGTCATGTTATAGACTTTATTAAAACCGTTTTTGGCCATCAAAGCCGAAGCCGCGGCGCTGCGCACCCCGGTGCGGCAGTAGACCAGATAAACCAGGTTTTTATCCAGCCGGCCCAGGCTATCGCCGAAGTTTTTCGAGTTATAGTCGAGGTTTACCGCCTGGGCGATATGGCCTTCGGCAAACTCACGGGGTGTCCGGACATCAAGGATGATAAAGCCCGGATTACCCTCGTTCTCTTTAATTAAAGTGAAGGCTTGCGGCGGGGTGACATCCCGGATTATCCGGGCTTCAGTCCCCGGAATGGCCGCTTCGCCGCCCCAGGAGCAGCCGCCGAGCGCCGCCAGACCAAGGATAATCGCGAGGAAAACCACCGTAACCACCTTGAGACACTTCATATCTACATTTTAACCTATCGGCACAAAGAGTGAAAGCTCGTAAAATTAGGCAACCCTCAAAGCGAGGCCAACCAGGCAGCGGCCTGAAAAATACGCGCCGGCCAAAACACCTCTGGACGCCGCCCCCGTCTTTGTGGTTTATTAAAGGTAGCAGTTTAACCGCACGGGCAGAAAGGAAGCGCTAATGTACCTGCATATCATGGTGCCGCTGGACGGCTCGGAACTTGCCGAATGTGTCCTGCCCCACGTCAACGCCATGGCCAAACTGCTCAAAGGAAAGGAGAAAATCAGCCTGGTCCGGGTGGTGCCGCCGCTCCACCTCTACGAGGGCGCCGAGGCCAGCCTGCCCCCCGAAGAGCGCAAGCGGCTTGAGGCCGGTAGCGCCCGGGTCGCCCGGGACTACCTCGGCGGGATAGTCCCCAAGCTCAACCTTCGCCAGGTCACCGTAGCGACGGTGGTTCTTTCCGGGCAGGTCATCGACGAACTTAACGGCTTCATCAAGGAAAACGGCGTTGACCTCGTCATCATCGCCACCCACGGCCGCTCCGGTATCAGCCGCTGGTTCATTGGCAGCACCGCCGAGCGGCTCATCCGCACCTCGAGCGCGCCGGTGCTGGTCGTCCGGCCCCCGGAGTGCCCGGCGCCCCGGTCTTAAAACTAGTCCAGGCTGAAGGGCGGGTAACGGTCGGTCACCAGGACGAAAGCGTAAGCAAACACCCGCAGCCACCACCGCAGGTAGCCAACGATGAAGTCAAAGAGACCGCGGGGATAGCGGCCGGTGAACAGGATGGCAAACCAGGCAATCACCAGACAGACAATAACCGCGATTCCCAGGAATAAAAGCACAATATAGTGCGGGATGGCCAGGAGCCACTTGACCAGGGGCAGGCCGCGCTTAAGCTCTTTCCCGGCGTCAGGGTAGGCCATCCCCAGGTGCACCGCCTGCTCCTCATCGGTTGAGGGGTACTCATCCCGCAGCAGCCCCGAGTAAGCCTCGAAGCGCGTGCCGAATCTCAGCAGGGCCAGGTTCCAGTCAAACCACCAGCGGGGGTACTTCTTGCGGAAAAGAAGCATCAGCACCAGCGGCAAAAAGACCAGACCGGCGAAGCTGTACTGGAATTGCCAGCCCGTGTCACCACCATAGTCACTGGTGAAACCTATGAGTAAAACCCAGATAATATAAATGGGGATAATCATGAAGATGCGGAAAAACGTGGTGAGCCGGTTCAGCTTTTCGGGGTAATCAATTTGCAATGACAGCGGGTAGGGGCTTTTCACTTCGGCCACAGACTTACCTCCTTTTATAAATTTCGGGCAAATCGCCCGCAATGGCGTGTTAGCCAATGATAAATCCCCCGGCTACGCCTGTCAAGAGCAATCTTGACAGTTTCCAGCCTGGCTGATAATATTAAGCCTGCTTGTTTATATTAAAGTCGGCTTTATTTTAGGTTCACGTGGAAACGATTTACATCCTGGCAACCGCCCTGCTCCTGGACATCGGCTTCGGAGAGCCTGCCAACGCCGTGCACCCCGTCGCCTGGCTGGGCAAGCTCATCAGCCTTGAGATGAAACTGGCCCCGGCAAAAAGCCGCGCCTGGCAGTTTGCTTACGGCGCCGTGGCCGTCCCGGTGACGGTGGCTACCGCCACGGCGCTGGCCTTCTGGCTGGTGGCCTACCTGCGGACATTAAACCCCTGGCTCTATATTTTCGCCGGCGGCCTTTTGCTTAAATTCACCTTTTCCCTGCGCGGGCTTATTCAGGCCGCCATGAAAGTGCGCCGCCCTTTACAGACCAACCGGCTGCCCGAGGCGCGCCGGAGCCTGAGTGCCCTGGTCAGCCGGGATACCGCCAGCCTTGATGAGGGCCAGGTCGTGGCAGCGACGGCTTCGTCGGTTGCCGAGAACTCGAGTGACAGCTTTGTCGCTCCCCTGTTTTACTTTGGGCTTTTCGGCCTGCCCGGGGCAGTGGCCTACCGGGTCATCAACACCTTCGACGCGATGATTGGCTACCGGGGACGCTGGGAATATCTGGGCAAGTTCGCCGCCAGGCTGGATGACGCCGCCAACCTGATTCCGGCCCGCCTGAGCGCCCTGATAATGGTGCTGGCCGCGCCCTTATGCCGGATGAGCCCGGGCAGGGCATGGCGGACTTTAGTCCGCGACCACGGTAAGACCGAAAGCCCCAACGCCGGCTGGCCGATGAGCGCTCTTGCCGGAGCCCTGGAAGTACCCCTGGAAAAACCGGGGCATTACCGGCTGGGCGATAACCTGCGGGCGCTTGCCCCGGGCACCATTGACCGCGCCATAATACTGGCGTGCGCCACCGCTGGTATCTGGAGCGCCGCCTTAATCACCGCCGAGGTAGTCAAGCTTGCTATCACCTAAGCCTCACATCAGCCGCCTGGCCCCATCGGTCCACGGAGGCCCGAGCTACCGTGAACTTGGGGGACTGGGACTTTCGGCAAAAGACATCCTCGACTTCAGCGTCAGTATCAATCCCTTCGGGCCGCCGCCGGGCATCAGAAAAGCCCTTGGGAAAGCCGAAATCAGCGCCTACCCCGACAGCGAGGCAAACGAACTTAAGGAAACGCTGGCCGGCAACCTGAACTTGAGCACCACCAACCTCATAATCGGCAGCGGCTCAACCGAGTTGATTCGCCTGGCAGCCGCCGCCTATTTCGGCCCCGGTGATACGGTGCTCATCCCCCAGCCAACCTACGGCGAGTACGAAGTCGCCGCCGCCCTGGTAAATGCCAGCGTGCTCAAAGTAGTGGCCATGGCTGAGAACAACTTCCGTTTTGAAACCGGGCGGCTGGCGGCCCTAGTCCGCCGCCACCACCCCAGGGGTATTTTTCTGGGCAACCCCAACAATCCCACCGGAGTTTACCTCCTCCGTAAAGAAGTTGCCGAAATCATCGCCGCCAACCCCCAAACACTGGTGGTGCTTGACGAAGCCTACCTGGCCTTCACCGAGGGCGCCTGGTCCTCGCTTGACCTCATCAGCCGGGGCAACCTGCTGGTAGTGCGTTCTATGACCAAAGACTACGCCCTGGCGGGGCTGCGCCTGGGCTACGCGGTCGCTTCGGAAGCGATAATCGCGGCTCTGGAACGGGCAAAACCGCCCTGGAGCGTCTCGGGCCCGGCCCAGAAAGCCGGCGTCTTCGCCTTAAACCAGGCAGGGTATCTTGAGGCTTGCGGCTGCCGCCTGCGCCGCGCTAAGGAGTTCCTGGCCGGAAACCTTGCTCGGCTCGGCTTTAAAGTCCTGCCCTCAAGCAGCAACTTCTTTCTGGTCAGGGTTGGGAACGCCGCCGAATTCCGGGCAAGGCTCCTAGAAAAGGGTATTATGGTGCGCGACGCCACCTCTTTCGGGCTGCCGCAGTATATTCGCCTGGCACCACGCCGCCCGGGAGAATGCCGCCGCCTGCTCGGGGCGATAAAAGAAATAGTGACTGAAGGAGTATCATGACAAACCGGCTGCAAAGCACCATTAAAGCGATTAAGCCGCTCGATGCTGCCGCCATGCGCGCCGCGCAACTGCGAGAGGACAACCTGACTAAACCGAATGGCAGCCTGGGACGGCTGGAGGCGCTCGCCATCCAGATAGCCGGCATCCGCCGGGAGGCTATCCCCAGGCTCAAAGACAAAGCCATCATCACCATGGCCGCTGACCACGGCGTTACCCGGCAGGCGGTGAGCCTCTACCCGCAGGCAGTGACCCGCCAGATGGTGCTTAACTTTCTCAACGGCGGGGCGGCAATTAACGTGCTGGCCCGCCACATCGGCGGCCGGGTCATCGTGGTTGACATGGGGGTGGCGGGAAGCCTACCGGAAATGGCTGGCCTGGTATCCCGGTCAATCGCCCCGGGCACCCGGGACTTCAGCCTGGGGGCAGCTATGAGCCGCGAGCAGGCCATCGCCGCCCTGGAAGCCGGCATCGAAGTCCTGGAAAAAGAAAGGGGGCTGGGGCTGGACATCGTGGGCACCGGCGATATGGGTATCGGCAATACCACTGCCGCAAGCGCCGTCTGCGCTGCGGTCACCGGCCAGCCGGTGGCCGAAGTCACCGGTCGGGGCACCGGGGTTGACGACCGGCAGCTTGAGCATAAAATTAGCGTCATCGAAAAGGCACTTAAGCTCAACCATCCCGACCCCGCCGACCCGCTGGATATCCTGGCCAAAGTCGGCGGCTTCGAAATCGGCGGGCTGGCAGGCGTGATGCTGGGCGGGGCTGCCCGGCAAATCCCGGTGGTGATTGACGGTTTCATATCGGGGGCGGCGGCGCTCATCGCCTGCGGCCTGGCCCCCGGAGTGAAGGACTACCTCATTCCTTCTCATCTCTCCGTGGAAGCCGGCCACCGGGCGGTTTACCACCACCTGAGACTCAGGCCCTGCCTCGACCTGGACATGCGCCTGGGCGAGGGCACCGGCGCCGCCCTGGGTATCTTCCTGGCCGAAGCTGCCACCAGGCTGCTGGGAGAGATGGCCACCTTCGCCGAGGCGAGCGTCTCCCAGGCGGAACCGGGGAAAGGTGAGGGGGTATAAATGGCCTTCTGGACGGCCCTCAGATTTCTCACCGTATTGCCCGCCCCCGCACGGGCAAATGCCGAGCCGGGCCGGTCCCTGCCCTATTTCCCGCTGGTAGGCCTTCTCCTGGGGCTGATGCTGCTTGGCCTGGACTACGGGCTGAGACAAGTGCTGCCCGCCGGGGTCACCACTGGCCTTTTGGTCATCACTCTGGCAGCTTTAACCGGCGGCCACCACCTTGACGGCCTCGCCGACACCTTCGACGGCCTGAGCGGCACTTCGAAAGAAGCCCGGCTTCGGCTGATGGCCGAGAGCGGCTCGGGCGCGGGCGGGACGGCCGCCGTCCTGCTGCTGCTTTTGGCCAAGTACCTGGCCCTCGGGCAAGCGGTCATTCTGCCGGCGCTGCTCCTGGGGCCTACCCTGGCCCGGGGCGCGGTCTTAGCCGCCATCTTCGCTTTTCCCGCCGCCCGAAGCTCCGGTCTGGGATATACCTTCAAACAGGGCCTGAGCCGGCGGGGGCTGGCAGTGGCCACCTTAATTTCTCTGGCGGCGGTGGTGCTCCTGCTTGGACCAAAAGGGCTGATTTTAGCCGCTTTGCTCTGGCTACTTACCCTCGGCCTCGGCTACTACCTGCGCTCCAAATTGGGCGGACTCACCGGCGATAGCTACGGCGCTCTGATTGAAATTGGCGAAGTGCTGGTACTGACACTCATTATCTTGTTCTAAAAAAAGAGGGGGAAAAGGGGCTTTGGCCAAAAAGGTGGTTTTAGTGCTCGGCGGTGCCCGGAGCGGCAAAAGCCGCTTCGCCCAGCACTTAGCCAGCGCCTCGGGCGAAAAAGTCCTCTTTGTGGCCACCGCGGAAGCGCTGGACGAGGAAATGCGGGCGCGCATCACCCAGCACCGCAAAAACCGCCCCGCTCACTGGCACACCCTGGAGATAACCAGCGGCCTCGGCCCCAGGCTCAAGGCCGGCATCGGGGACGCCCGCACCGTGATAATCGACTGCCTCACGCTGCTCATCGCTAATCTTATGGGCAACGGTGATACCACGTCCGAAAAACGCGTCATAAAGGAAATCGAAGAGCTTATCGCCGCCGTAAGCCAGCTTGAGGCAAATTTCATCATCGTTTCCAACGAGGTCGGCCTGGGGCTGGTACCCGATAACCGGCTGGGACGCGATTTCCGTGACCTTGCGGGCAAGGCCAACCAGCTTATCGCCAAAGCCGCAAGCGACGTCTATTTCATGGTCGCAGGACTGCCCCTCAAGGTAAAATGAGATTATCTTAAAGCTTCGCCGGTGCCTTGCTGGCGGGCAGAGGAGGTACTAACGCCAATTGGTACAGATACTTAAGAATAAAAAGCTGGCCACCGTCTTCCAGATACTGGTCGAGGTCGCCGCTAACCAGCCCAACATCCCCCAGAAACTCATCGCCTCGAAGATTGGCGTGACCCCCCAGGCGGTCTCCGAGCACATCCGGGAACTGACACGGGAAGGCTACCTGGAAACCCGGGGGCGTTCCCGCTACCGGGTAAGCCGGGAGGGGGTGAACCTCATCCTCAAGATGGCCGGGGAACTCGAAGACTACTCGGCGCTGGTGGCCAGGGCGGTCACCAAAATCTCGATAGCAACCGCTCTGGCCAGCGAGGACCTCTCCCCGGGCCAGAAGGTGACACTTTTTATGCGGGACGGCCTGCTCTATGCCAGCAGAACGGGCGGCAGCGGCGCCTGGGGGACCACCGTCTCCCAGGCCAGGCGCGGCCAGGACGTGGGCATCACCAACCTGGAAGGCATCGTAGAACTTGAGCCTGGTGAAATTACTATCGCCGTCGTACCGGGTATCGAAAAAGGCGGCTCGGCTATGGTCGACCGCCACTTTCTCAAGAAGCTGGTCCGCGGCAAAGCGATAGTGGCCGCCATCGGTCTTGAGGCCTTGTCCGCCCTCAGAAAAATCGGGGTAGAACCCGGCTACCGCTATGCGGCCAGTCAGGCGGCTATCGAAGCCGCCCACGCCGGCCTGTCACCGCTGGTGGTCTGCGCTGACAACGAGCTTGCTAACCTGGTAAAAAAGCTGGCGGAAGAAAATTTGGGCTACCTTACCCTGGAATTAAGGCGCGATTCGGGCAAACCAGGCCAGGAGGCGATATGACCGCGAGGACACTAATGGTACAGGGCACCGCTTCCTCGGTGGGCAAAAGCGTGCTTGTCACCGCCCTTTGCCGCATTCTGAAACAGGACGGCTTCCGCGTAGCCCCCTTCAAGGCCCAGAATATGTCCCTGAACTCCTGCGCCACCGTAGAGGACGGCGAAATCGGGCGGGCGCAGGCGGTGCAGGCCAAGGCAGCCGGTCTCGAACCCAGCATAGACTTTAACCCGGTGCTGCTCAAGCCCCAGGCCGATGGCCGCTCCCAGCTAATTGTCTGCGGCAAAGTGTCCCGGACCATCTCGGCAGCCGAATATTACCGCCACACGCCAAAACTGATACCGGTGGTTGCGAAATCGCTTGAGCGCCTTCGCGCCGCCTACGACGTCGTGGTCATCGAAGGTGCGGGCAGCCCCGCCGAAATCAACTTAAAGGCCAGGGAAATCGTCAATATGAGGGTTGCCAGAATGGCCGCCGCGCCGGTGCTGCTGGTGGGCGATATTGACCGAGGCGGCGTTTTTGCCGCCCTGGTCGGCACCATGACACTGCTTTGCGACGAGGAGCGGGCCTATATTAAAGGCTTAATCATCAATAAGTTCCGCGGCGACCCTGAACTGCTCAATCCGGGGCTGAAAAAGCTCGAACAGCTTACCACCAAGCCGGTGCTCGGGGTAATCCCCTACTACCGGGACATCCGCATCGCCCAGGAAGACTCGGTTTACCTCGATGAACGGCCGGATGGCGTGCGCGGTAACGACCTGGATATCGCCGTCGTCCGCCTGCCCCCACATTGCCAACTACGACGATTTCGACCCGCTTGAAGAAGACGGCGTTGCGGTGCGCTACGTAAGCCAGCCCCAGGAGCTGGGCAAGCCGCATCTCATCATCCTGCCCGGCACCAAGAGCACCGTAAGCGACCTGTCCCATCTCAGACGGTCGGGCCTGGCGCGGGAGCTGGTGCGGCAGGCCAGGGAGGGCACGCCCATTATCGGCATCTGCGGCGGCTACCAGATGCTGGGCAAGCGCATTCTCGACCCGCTGGGCATAGAATCAACCGCCGCTCGTGTGCCCGGGCTGGGACTGCTTGAGGTTGAGACCGCCTTCGAGCCGCACAAGGCTACCCGGCAGGTGACCGGCACCGTAAGCGCCAACCACGGCCTGCTCGAAGGCATGGGAGGTGAGGCTATCACCGGCTACGAGATACACATGGGCAAGACCATCGGTAACGGCGAGCCAGGTGCCTTCCGCATCACCGGCACACCGCAATGCCCGGCCGGTTACGACGACGGGACATTAAACGCTCAAGGCACGGTGCTGGGGACTTACCTGCACGGCCTGTTCTTGAATGACCATTTCCGCCAGAACCTGCTGGGTAGCCTGCGCCGCCGCTATGGCCTGGCCAAACGTCCCAAGGTCGCCCGGACAGACCCGGAAGAGCATTTTGACCGGCTGGCAACGCTGGTGCGCTCCAGCCTGGATATGAAACGCATTTACCGGATAATTGAGGGGGGACTAAATAAAAGATGGCTAAAACCTAAAGCGGTACGCTAAAAGCATTTTACAATCTACACTAGGAGTGAGATTTAAATGACTAATCGAAAACCGAAGCGAAACGGCCTGGTGCAGGTCTACACCGGCGATGGCAAGGGAAAGACCACTGCCGCCCTGGGGCTGGCACTGCGGATGGCGGGGCAGGGAGGCCGGGTCATCGTCATCCAGTTTCTCAAAGGCGGCCGCCCCGGCGGTGAGCACAAGTTTATCGGAAAATACCGCCCTTTCAAAATCGTCAAACTGAACAAAGGCAACGCCTTAAAACAGAGCCTTGAGGAACTATACCCGGTGACCGAGCGCACCTTTGCCCTGGCCCTGGAAACGGTAATACAGGGCGACTACGACCTGGTAATCCTTGACGAAATCCTGGCGGCGGTGGCTAAAGGGCTGCTCAAGCCTGCCCGGGTGCTTGACCTGATAGCGCGCAAGCCCCCCGAAGTTGAACTGGTGCTTACCGGCCGCGGCGCGCCTCCCGAAGTCATTGAGCGCGCCGACCTGGCTACCGAGATGAAAGCGGTAAAGCACCCCATGGAAAAGGGCATAAAGGCGCGGCGCGGCATCGAGTACTAAACGCTTTAAGGTTAGAGGGGTAAAAAGGAAGGGCCCCCCGAGTTTCGGGGGGCCCTTTATTATCCGGTTTCTAACCCTCAGGTCAAGACCGACTAGCGGACTAGAGTGGCCGCCGGGTCCTGACAATCAGGACGAGTACCGCGATAATCAGGATGGCACCGATGCCGATGACCACCCAGACGAGGGTTGCGTCAATGGCCGGGGCCGCCGGAGCTGCCGGCGGTATCACGATGTCCGGTACATTGACGATTATGTCAGCGGGCGGAGCTACCGGAGGAGGTGCTACCGGAGGAGCCGCCGGAGCGCGGGTGGTGAAGGTGCCGATGGCCTGGTCACCAACCGTCGGCAGGGTGTTCCGGACTGCCCAGAAGTAGGTGGTATCTTCATTGAGGTTAGTGGTGACCTGGAACGAAGGCTTGGTCACCTTAACCGGCGTGTTGGCTACGGTCTGGGTAAGCCCGGCATCAGTGGCCAGGATGAACTCGTACTCGGTAGCAGACGGTACCGGCGCCCAGCTAAAGCCGGGCTGGAGATTGGTGGTCGCACCACCCTGCGGACCGAGCAGTATCGGGCCGGCCTGGGTCTGCGTGACCCGGGTGCCCGACAGGACTTTTATCTTCCGGGCTGCGGACCAGACGCTGCGAATGGTATCGGCGCTCACGGTATTCGTGACACGCAGCCGCCACTCGTATTCCTTGTTGGCGCGGAAGGTGAACGTCACGCCACCGATAGCACTGCTACTGCTAATCGAAGGAGTAGTGATGTCGTTTACACCAAACGCCCCGGAGCTGGTGGTTACGCCGCCCACTTCCTTGATTTCGAGCTGGAAGCTGGTCGGCACGCCCGCGCCGGTGCCCAGGGTATTCCAGGTGAAGAGGACCGGCAGGCCATCGCCCGTGTTCGGGTCAACGCTGATTTCGACGCCGTCAGCCGGGCCGGTCAGAGTGGGCGCGGTGGTGGCCAGGGTGTCGCGGTAGGACCACAGGGTAGCGGTGCCAACTACGGAGTTGGCGACCCAGACGATGTTATCGTCCGAAAGCACCAGGTGTTCCAAATTAATAGGGAAGGTAGTCAAAGCCGCCTTATCCATGTCCTGCCAGGCACCCAGCGCAATACTCGCGGTATCTTTGTAACTGTCGTTGCGCCAGACTTTGTTGGCAGTCAGGGCATACATGATGCCCCCCTTGATCTGAAGATCAAGAATGGGGTTGCTATCCGCGCCTTTGATGTTTACCCAGAGGGGGTCAGCGTAGTGGGCGCGCCGCCAGACACTGCCATCATCGCCGCCAGCGAAAATGACCGTGCTCTCGGCGAAGTCCGTGTCAACGGCCGCGACAAAGTTCACGGTGCGGGTGAGACCAACCGTTGATTGGCTGAAGGTGGTAGCGGCCATGTAGGCAGGGCCCCCCTTACCACCGGCGATTATCGCGTTGCTGGAGGTGCGTAACATGTTCACCGAAGGCCAGGGTGAGGCAGTGCCGGTACTGGCAGAGATACTGTCAGTCCAGGTCCAGCCGGAGTTGACGCTCTTGTAGTACCTGTTACCGGCTATGATGTGGACGGTGTCCGCATCCGATAACACGATGGCCTGCACTCTCGCGGTACCGGGCGCGTTGCGCTCCACCCAGGTAGCACCGCGGTTCTTGGAGACGTAGATTTTGTTGCCGGTATTGCCCGTGT
>JAZDKE010000035.1:0-31804 GCA_043803245.1 Chloroflexota bacterium | reverse complement strand
GACACCCCCTGGGAAAAGATAGCAGCACTGAAACCAAAGGGGTTCATCCTCTCCGGTGGGCCTGCCAGCGTCTACCAACCTGGTGCCCCGCTAGCCCCGCCTTATATCTATGAAAGTCACCTGCCGGTGCTGGGTATCTGCTACGGGATGCAGGTTATTGCCAAGCAGCTTGGGGGACGGGTGGCACCGGGCGCCAAGCAGGAGTACGGTCACGCGATACTACACATAAGCGACCGGGATGCGCCACTCTTTGCTGGTCTGGAGGAATCCTTGCCAGTCTGGATGAGTCATGGCGATCTGATCGAAGAAATGCCGCCCGGTTTTACGGCTTTAGCCCACACCGAAAACTCACCAGTAGCAGTTATGGGTAATGAACACGGCATTTACGGCCTGCAGTTCCACCCCGAGGTCATCCACACTCCAGAAGGTAAAGACATCCTGAAAAACTTCGTTTACCGCGTCTGCGGATGCCAGGGCAACTGGACGATTGGCAACTTCATTGAAGAAAGCATCGACCAGATAAGGCAGCAGGTCGGCAGCGGCAAAGTCATCACCGCCCTGTCCGGCGGCGTCGATTCCGCAGTGGTAGCAAGCCTCATCCACCGCGCCATCGGTGACCAGCTTACCTGTATCTTCGTAAATCACGGGATGATGCGCCGCGAAGAAGTGGAACGCACCTTCAACGTTTTCCACCTTAACCTGGGCATGAACATTATCATGGTTGATGCCAGCGAAAGGTTCTTAAAACAACTCAAGGCGGTGACCGACCCGGAGAAAAAGCGCAAGATTATCGGGGGGGAATTCATCGCCGTCTTCGAGGAAGAAGCCGGCAAGATGGGCAAAGTCGACTTCCTGGCCCAGGGAACGCTCTACCCGGACGTCATCGAGAGCGCGGCTTCCGGCAACAAAGCCTCGGCCAAGATAAAAACGCACCACAACGTGGGAGGCCTCCCCGAGAATATGACCCTGAAACTAATCGAGCCGCTGCGCAACCTCTTCAAAGACGAGGTGCGCCAGGTGGGACTGGCCCTGGGACTGCCCGAGGAAATGGTCTGGCGGCAGCCTTTTCCCGGTCCGGGGCTGGCCATCCGCATCATCGGGGAAGTGACCGACGAGAAGCTGGAAATCCTGCGCGCCGCCGACTGGATTGTCATGAACGAGATTAAGAAAGCCAAGCTCTACCGACAGCTGTGGCAGAGCTTCGCCGTGCTCACCAACGTCCACTCGGTGGGCGTGATGGGCGACTACCGGACTTACGGCTACCTGGTGGCGGTACGCGCCGTGACCAGCGAAGACGCCATGACCGCCGACTGGGCAAGGCTGCCCTATGATTTGATGGGCCGCATCTCCAACCGCATCGTGAACGAAGTCCCCGGGGTGAACCGCGTGGTCTACGACATCACCTCCAAGCCACCTTCAACAATTGAATGGGAATAAGTTTTCGGATATCAATCTCGGAGGGTGAATTCTGAAAGTTCTGGTGGTCGGGGGCGGGGCGCGGGAACACACTCTGGTCTGGAAAATCGCCCAGAGCCCCAAAGTGAGCGAGATTTATGCCGCGCCGGGTAACGCCGGCACCGCAAAGCTCGCCCGTAATCTGCCCATCAAACCTGAGGACATCGAAGCCCTGGGCGCAAAGGCGCTAAAAAACGGCATCGACCTGGTGGTGGTGGGGCCGGAAGCGCCGCTTGCCGCCGGCATCGTTAACCGGTTCGAAGCCCTCGGTATCCCCACCTTCGGCGCTACCAAAGAGGCCGCCCGCCTGGAGTCGAGCAAGGTCTTCGCCAAAGAACTGATGGCCAAATACGGCATCCCCTGTGCCCGCAGCCAGAGTTTTAGCGATTTTGACAAAGCTCTAAAATACATTGAAACACAGACGCTGCCCATCGTCATCAAAGCGGACGGGCTGGCGGCGGGCAAGGGAGTTGTCATCGCTGAGACCCCGGAGCAGGCCCGCCAGTCCCTTGGCGACATGATGCGTTCCCGCATCTTCGGCACGGCTGGCGATAATGTGCTTATCGAGGAGTGCTTGAAAGGCCGGGAGATGAGCGCCTTCGCGGTAAGCGATGGTGACACCGTTGTCCCGATGGCCGCCGCCTGCGATTACAAGCGGGTTTTCGACCGCGACCGGGGGCCGAACACCGGCGGTATGGGCGGCTACAGCCCGCCGTCCTTTTTCACCGCGGCCCTGGCCGACAAGGTGAACCGCACCATCATGCAGCCTACCATCAGGGCGATGGCCGCAGAAAACAGCCCCTACCGGGGCGTGCTCTACGGCGGCCTGATGATAACGGCTGAGGGGCCGAAGGTGCTGGAGTTTAACGCCCGTTTCGGCGACCCGGAGACCCAGGTAATCATCCCCCGCCTGAAAAGCGACCTGGTGGAGCTGATGCTGGCGGTAACCGGCCGGCGCCTGGACAAAGTGAAAATCGAGTGGCGGGATGAAGCCTGCGTCGGGGTGGTGCTGGCCTCGGGCGGCTACCCCGGCAACTACCGGGTCGGCCTGCCCATAAGCGGACTGGACGACCTCGATAAGGACATCCTGGTGTTTCATGCCGGGACAAAGACCGGCGATAGCGGCGAAACCATCACCAGCGGCGGGCGGGTGCTCACCGTGGCCGCCACCGGCCGGACAATCGCCGAAGCCAGGGAAAAAGTCTATCACAACCTGCCCAGGATTCGCTTCGAAGGCGGCCACTACCGGCGGGATATAGCCGAAACCGCCGTAATTTAGTACAATGGTAATCGGCGGGAATGCCGAATAGGGGAACGAGGTATTTTTTATGGCGAAAGTCGCGGTCGTGATGGGCAGCAAGTCCGACGAAGCGGCGGTAAAACCGTCCCTCGAAATACTGGACAAGCTGGGTATTGAATACGAGGTGGCCGTCATCTCCGCCCACCGCACCCCGGAGAAAGCCCGCGAGTTCAGCCTCGGCGCCAGGGCAAAGGGCTTCGAGGTCATCATCGCCGCCGCCGGCGCCGCCGCCCACCTGCCAGGCGTCCTGGCCAGCTGGACGACGCTGCCGGTCATCGGGGTGCCGCTGGCAAGCAGCGAGCTGAAAGGGGTTGACGCCCTCTACTCTATCGTCCAGATGCCGGCTGGCATACCGGTGGCGACCATGGCCATCGGCACCGCCGGCGCTAAAAACGCCGCCTACCTGGCCGCCGAGATTCTGGGGCTCAAATACGACCGCATCGGCCAGGCTTACCAGGCGTACCGCCAAGAACTCCAGGGGGAAAAGTCATGATTGAGCGCTATACCCGGCCACCGATGAAACGGGTCTGGTCCGACGAAAGCAAATTCAACAAGTGGCTTGAGGTGGAAATCGCGGTCTGCGAGGCCTGGGCCGACCTGGGTGCCATCCCCCGGAGCGCCATCCCCAAGATAAAGCTGGCCCGGGTCAACTTGAAGCGCATGGCCAAAATCTTAAAAGAGACTCATCACGACATGACCGCTTTCCTGGCCGCCATCGCCGAAAGCCTGGGGCCCGAATCGCGCTTCGTCCACCTGGGGCTAACTTCCTCTGATGTTATGGATACCGCCCTCAGCCTGCAGCTCATCGAGGCCGCCGATATCCTCGACCAGGACATCAAGGAACTGGTCGCGCTGCTAACCGAAAAGGCCATCGAACACAAGTACACGGTGATGGTGGGCCGCACCCACGGCATCCACGCCGAGCCGACTTCCTTCGGTCTGAAACTGGCCAACTGGCTGGAAGAGATGAAAAGGAACCGGCGGCGGCTTGCCGAAGCCAAGAAATGTGTCGCCGTGGGTAAGATTTCCGGCGCGGTCGGCACCTACGCAACGCTATCCCCGGAAATTGAAGAAATAACCTGCCGGAAGCTCAAACTGGAACCGGCCCCGATATCGAGCCAGATTCTCCAGCGGGACCGCCACGCCCAGTTCGTGACCACCCTGGCCATCATCGGCGCTTCGCTGGAAAATTTCGCTACCGAAATCAGGGGGTTACAGCGGACGGAAATCGGGGAGGTGGAGGAATTCTTCGCCGCCGGTCAGACCGGCTCCTCGGCGATGCCGCACAAGCGCAACCCCGAGCTCAGTGAGAGAATCTGCGGGTTCGCCCGGCTGCTCCGGGGCTATGCCCTGACCTCTATGGAAAATATCGCCCTCTGGCACGAGCGGGATATCAGCCATTCCTCCGCCGAGCGCATCATACTGCCGGACGCCTGCAGCCTCCTGGACTACGGCCTCGTCCTCTTCACCGACATCCTGAGAAGCTTAAAGGTCAACACCCGCCGTATGAAACAGAACTTAAAGCTGAGCCGCGGCCTGATTTTCTCACAGCGGGTGATGCTGGCCCTGATTGACCGGGGAATGTCGCGGGAGCAGGCCTACAAGCTGGTGCAGCGCAACGCCATGAAGGCCTGGGACAAAAACAAAAACCTGCCCGGGCTGCTGAAAATGGACCAGGAAGTCACCGCCAAACTGCCACCGGACGAGCTCGAAACCCTCTTTGATGAGCAGTATTACCTGCGCCACGTAAACGACATCTTCCAGAGGCTGGGACTTACTGACCAGCAGTGGCACGAAAAAACCAGCCAGGCTAATCGGGATAAACTGTCACCCCGCTCGATTTAGGCCGCTTGCCTTTTTTCTACCGGGGGGAGCCGCAATGACCGATAGTGTGCTGATAACTACCGAACTGCCTCTGCCCCTGGCGAGCCGGGGCAAGGTTAGGGACACCTACGACCTGGACGAGCGGCTGCTCATCGTGACCACCGACCGGATTTCCGCCTTCGACGTCATCCTGCCCGATGGCATTCCCGACAAGGGACTGGTGCTGAACCAGCTTTCCGCCTTCTGGTTCGGCCATACCCGCCGCCTGGTAAAAAACCACCTGGTAGCGATGCTGGACAACCTGAGTCTGCTCAATGACTATCGCCCCCACCCCGGTTTCACTTTCCCGGCCTACCTGGTGGGACGCTCCATGCTGGTCAAAAAAGCCGAGCGCCTGCCGGTGGAATGCGTGGTGCGCGGCTACCTGGCCGGTTCCGCCTGGGAGGAGTACCAGAAGAGCGGCGCCCTCTCAGGCTTGCCCCTGCCCCGGGGCTTAGTGGAGAGCCAGGCGCTGCCGGAGCCGCTTTTTACCCCTACCACCAAGGCCGATACCGGGCACGACGAACCGCTCAGTTTTAACGAAATGAAAAAGCTCACCGGCGATAAGCTGGCCGAGGCGATGCGGGATAAGACACTGGCGATTTACCGCGAAGCGCGTAAATACGCCCTGAAACGGGGCATCATCATCGCCGACACCAAGCTGGAGTTCGGCCTGGTAAATGGTGAGCTTACCCTGATTGACGAGCTTCTAACCCCGGACTCAAGCCGCTTCTGGGACACCGCCCGGTACCAGGTAGGTAAGTCACAGCCCAGCTACGATAAGCAGCCGGTGCGGGACTGGCTAGCCGCCTCGGGCTGGAACAAAGAGCCGCCGGCGCCGGCGCTGCCCCCCGAGGTCATCCGGGACACCACCCGGCGCTATCGCCACGCCTACGAAGTGCTGGCGGGCAAGAAACTGGGCTAAAGCTAACCAGTCTCTTTACTTTGATTAGTAACCTAATCCCACTAGTCTGGATGCTAACTCTCGATGAAGCCCTTGGTACTGGGCAGCTCGCCCGTAATCCTCGGGTCAAGACGGGTAGCACCGTCTAAAGCCCGGGCCAGCGCCTTGAACAGTGCCTCCGCCTTGTGGTGGTCATTTACCCCGTAGAGCACCCGGGCGTGGAGATTGAGCCGTCCCTCGATGGCAAAAGCCTCAAGGAAGTGACGCACCAGGTCGGTGGGAAAACCGGCCATGTCGTTTTCGGCAAAGTCCAGGTCCAAAACGGAATAGCCCCGCCCGCCGAAGTCCACCGTCACCGAGGCAAGCGTATCATCCATGGGCACGGTAGCGCTGGCAATACGCACGATGCCCCGCTTCTCCGCCAGCGCCTCATTAAAAGCCCGGCCTAAAGCCATCGCGGTGTCCTCCACCAGGTGATGGGCATCATCGCCCCGGGCGGAAACCGTGATGTCGAATACACCGTGACGGGCAATCTGGGAGAGCAGGTGGTCCAGCATTTTGAGACCGGTATCTATCCGGCACCGGCCGCGGCCGTCGATATTCAGTTCGAGGCTGATATTGGTCTCCCGCGTTTCCCTTTTCTGGAGGGACTTTCTTTCAGACATTACCGCCTCCTATTTCCTCAAGCGCCTTTATCAGGGCATCGGTATCTTCCGGCTTACCCACGCTGATGCGCAGCGAGTCCTTGAGCCGGGGCGTGTCAAAGTGGCGCACTAAAATACCCCGCCGCTCAAGCTCCTTCTGCACCTCGCGAGCCTTACCTTTAAGCACCGCGCAGAGAATGAAGTTCGCCCGCGAGGGGTAAGGCTTTAGCCAGCCGAGGGCTTCAAGCTCGCAAAAGAGCCTGGCCCGCTCCTTTAAGATGGCGCTAACCCGCCCCATCAGGTATTCCCGGTCGGCAAGCGATTCCCGCACCGCGACCTGCGCTGCGGCATTAACGCAGTAAGGCTCCTTGATGTTCATCAGGTACGCGGCAATCTTCCCTGGGAACAGGCCGTAGCCAATCCGCAGACCGGCCAGCCCCGCCCACTTGCTGAAGGTGCGCGTTACCATCAGGTTGGGGTATTTTCCGACCAGGGGGGCCACCGTCTCGCCGGTAAACTCGTAGTAAGCCTCGTCAACCAGCACCGGCCGCCCGGTCTCAAGCAGCTCAAAGATATCCTCCCTGGGGACAACGGCGCCGGTGGGGTTGTCCGGGGTCGCCACCAGGATGAGCTTGGTCTTCGGGGTAATCGCCTTTTTGATATCACCGGGGGAAAGGTAAAACGACCCGTCTTTAGGCAACTCCACGGCAACCCCACCGCATAGGTCGGTGAAGAAACGGAACATGGCGAAGGTGGGCACGCCGTAGAGCACCTCGTCGCCGGGGGATAGGAAAAGACGGAAGAGGTCGTCAATCAGGCGGTCGCTGCCGGCGCTGGCGACAATGTGCTCCGGGGCAACGCCGGTGTAATCGGCGAGCAGCTTCCTGAGCTCGGTCTGGGTGGCATCGGGATAGACGCTCAAATCGGGATAGCTGGCCAGCGCTTTATTTACGCGTGGGGAGCAGCCGTAAGGATTTTCGTTGGCGTCCAGCTTGATGATTTTAGACGCCGTAACGCCCACGAGCGCGTCCGGCGACTTGGCCGCCGCGTAGCCGCCGAAGCGCACCAAGTCCGGGCGTATCAGGGCCTCGACCGGGGTCTTTTGCGACATATTGCAGTCTCCTTAGGGGCTATCACCGCTCTACTTTTTGCTAAGCCGCTTTTCCAGGGCACGGGCATGGGCTTCCAGCCCTTCCGCCCGGGCGATTACGATAGCGGCCGGGGCCAGACGCTCCAGCTCAGCCTTACCGATACTAACCAGGTCAGTCAGCTTCATAAAATCGCCGATGTTCAGCGGGGAGCTAAAGCGTGCCGTGCCGCCGGTGGGTAAAACGTGGCTTGGCCCGGCGATGTAGTCACCGGTGACCACACTGGAATAGCCGCCCAGAAAGACGCAGCCGGCACCGGTGAGCCGGTCGAGCAGGTCCGCCGCCCCGGCCACCATCAGGCCCAGGTGCTCCGGGGCATAAAGGTTAGCCAGCTCGATAGCCTCGTCCAGATTATCAACCACCGCAATCAGGCCATTTTGAAGGCTCGCGGCGACGATTTCCCGGCGCGGCAAAGACTCAAGCTGCTTTTTAACACTAGCCGCCACCTCATCGGCTATTTTGCGGGAAGTGGCCACCAGCACCACCCGGGCCATGACATCGTGCTCAGCCTGGGCCAGAATATCGGCGGCGCAATAAACCGGGTCGGCAGTGTGGTCGGCGATGACCAGCAACTCGCTCGGCCCCTGAAGCCCGTCGATGTCAACCGCCCCGTAGACCAGTTTCTTGGCCAGCACCACGAAAATATTGCCCGGCCCGCAGATTTTGTCAACCACGGGCACGGACTCGGTACCGTAAGCGAGTGCGGCCACCGCCTGGGCGCCGCCGATGGAGAAGACGCGGCTGACACCGGCGATGTCGGCCGCCACCAGCGTTGATGGCGGCACGCTCCCCGACTTTGCCGGCGGGGTTACGATTATCACTTCCCGGACGCCGGCCATCCGTGCCGGTATCGCGGTCATCAGCGCCGTCGAGGGGTAAGCGGCCGTGCCGCCGGGCACGTAGATGCCGACACACGCTATGGGTCGCACCAGCTGCCCGGTACGCCCGGCCAGGGCCTTTTCCCATATCAGGCTCTTCTGCGCGCGGTAGAAAGCTCTAATCCGTGCCGCCGCCTCCTTGAGCGCGGCCACCAGCTCCGGGGACACCGCCTGGTAAGCGCCGGTGATTTCTTGGCGGCTTACTTCCAGAGAGCCAAGTTCGATGCCGTCAATGCGCCTGGTCAAGTCCCGCAGCGCCGCATCGCCCCGCTCGCGCACCTCGGCGATAATCTTTGCCACCGCCACCTCCGGGTCATCGGTAGCGAAGAGGGATTTTAGACGATTACGGAGTGCCGGTGAAACCGCCTGGCTAATTTCCGGCTTGAGCCGCGATAGCCTCGCCTTTGCCCGGGCAAAACCTTCGATGATTATCAAGCTAGCTCGCCTCCAGACCGCGGCGCAGTATGCCGACGATGCGTTCTACCCCGGCAGCAACCGCCGGGTCGGCGATACGGCCGGTATTACCGATGAGACAGGCGGTTGATTCAAAGAGCGTGTCGATGATTTTCAGCTTGTGCCGGGTGATAGTACCCCCGGTCTCGGTATTCTCGATGAGCAGGTCGGCGTCGTCCGGCAAAAAGGCCTCGGTGGCCCCCCAGGTCGGTATGATGCGATAGGAGCCCAGGTGATTGTCCCGGGCGTATTTGTCGGCAAGGTTGGTGTACTCCGAAGCGATACGTAGCGGCAGGGTGCGACCGGAACTCAGCCGCCCCAGACCGCCGACATCGTCCACCGCCACCTGCTGGCTCACCACGGCGACGAGCTTCACCCGGCCATAGCCCAGGTCAAGAAGCTCGGTGACCGGGCTCCCGGGAAACTGGCTAAGGTGGTCTCTAAGCCAGTCCCGGCCAGTAATGGCCAGGTCAAAGTTGGCGTTGGCAACCCCGAGCGGCATGTCCTGGGGCCGCACTACCTTGACGCTTGTGCCCGGCAGCCCAATCCGGGGCCGCCGCACGCCGTCTTTAAGCCGGTAGTCACCCGGCGCAATCCCCGCTCTCTCAAGGAGAGCGATGGTCGGCGCTTGCTGGTGACCATCCGGCAGCGCCAGACGGATGACATTTCCCGGCGCATCCATGGCGGGCTGAGCCGGTAAAGCGGTTGCCCGCGCCGTGACCGCCTCCAGCCCACCTTCCTCCGGCCCGGCCACGGTCGCCCCACCCAGCGTGGCCAGTATTTCACTTAAATCTTTGGTCTCCCAGCTACGACGGTTGGCGATGAGGCCGGCCCCGAAGCTGAGCAGCCGGCTCACCGGCACCAGACCAGCCCCGGCAAAACGCCCCGGTTCATCCCGGAGCAGCGCCAGGTCGGCGCTCTCCGGGGGATAGACCTCCGCCGCACCGCAGACGGGGAAAATACGAAAACGCTTGAGGCGAGCCTTCAAGGCAAAGGCTTCCGCCAGGTTGGGGTACTCGCTGGCGATGCGGACTTCCCCCCTGGCGGCGACCATTTCTTCAAACGTCATCCCGCCAAGAGTTGGGCTGGTGACCGCGTAAAGATAGCCCTGGCCGTAGCCCAGGTCTCTTATCTTGACCAGCTCGGTGCTGCGGTACCTGACCAGGAGTTCCTCCGCCCAGTCCAGGCCGCAGATACCCAGGTCGTAGTTACCCACCGCCACCTGGACCGGGATATCCCGCTCGTGGAATATCTTGGCCAGCATGTTCGGAAAACGAGGGGATGTCAGATGGTAAAGAGACGCGCTACCGTGATAGCCACTCAAGTCCCAGCCGGCACTATCAAGCAGCCGGGCGGTTTCGGAAAGCAAACGCCCCTTGGGCAGCGCGATTTTAATTTTCAAACCAGCCTCCACAAACCAGCTCATCCTCCCCGAGCAAGGGGAAACTCCTTTTTAGCTTATAAGAGAAACTCAAGCCTTCCCCAGCGAATTTAAGACATCATCGGCGGTTGCCAGCTCAAACCGGCCCGGCGCACGGCGGTCGGTGAGAATAAAGCGCGGGCCCGCGCTTTTCATTTCCAGCGTCCAGCGCCGCCGGGACAGTTCTCCACCGCCGAAGTCGATTTCCGCGTTGTAGCCCGCCTCTTGAATACGGCGGATAGTGCCGAAGCCTTCGGCGAGGCGCTCGGGGGCTACTTTGAGCAGAACACCGACTGCTTCTTTTGCCTCATCAACGGGCTTTAGCTGGTCCATCAAAGCATCCACATAAAGCGCCAGGCCCGAGGCTGGCACCGCGGGACCGCCCACCAGGGGCACCAGTTCATCGTAGCGCCCGCCGCCACCCAGCTTGACCTCGCCGGCCAGGAACTGGAACATCACCCCGGAATAGTACTCGAAACCCCGGCCGGAAGCGATATCAATCTGGTAAGAATAGCCCAGCGCTTCGAGCAGGCTCACGGTACTGATGAAGTCATCGAGCGGCGCCTCTAACGCCGGAAAATCGCGGCCAAAAAGACTGCGGAAATTCTTTAAAAATCCCGCCGATTTTCCTTTGAGCCCGAGCAATGAGCCAAGTGCCTTCCCCAGCTCTGGCCGGTCACGGGTAAGCCTGGCCAGGGCAGCCTCGTCTTCATCCATAACCAGGTCGAATATCTCGGTCTGCTCCCCGCGGCTTAAGACGAAGCCGGCCAGCAGCTCACGCACCAGACCGGCGTGGGAAAGCTTCAACGTGACGCAGCTGATACCCAGTTGTTCGAGCACCGAAAGCGCCAGCGCCACCAGTTCGGCGTCGGCTACGTGGGAGCTCACGCCGAACAGTTCGACGCCGCACTGCCACCTCTCCCGGGACTTGGTGCCGCTTTCATCAAAACGGAAGATGTTGGTGACGTAGCAGAGCTTGGCCAGCGCCCGCTCCGCCAGGTTCTCGATATAGAGCCGTGCCACCGGAATGGTGCCATCGGGACGCAGCACCACCCGCTCCCCGCTCCAGCCATCCCAGTCCAGGAAAGAATAGACCTTGCGCAGCATGCCGGGAGTGAGCGTGCCCACCGACGTGAAAAGGTGCAGGTATTCCAGGGTCGGCGTCCTGACCTCCCGGTAGCCCCATTTTTGGGTAATCCCCCGGAAAACATCCTCAATCCGGCGGAACTTTGCCATTTCCGCCGGGGTAAGGTCGCGTGTCCCCTTGCATCTCTCTACCGCCATCACACCACCTCAATAAAAATTGCGTGTAAATTCTAGCACTAATGCCCGTGGCGGTTCAAGCCGCCAAATTCCTGCCACAAACACCGCCGGTGACAAACCAGCGCTAGCCAGTTATAATGGGGTATCGCTAACGGATTACCACCGCGGGAGGGGACATTGCCTGGAGGGAAGCTCAAGCTAGCCAGGCTGCTGTTTTTACTGCTGCTGTTTGGCATCTCAAACGTCCTGGCCTTAAGAGCCGATAGCCCCCAAATCACCGTGCTTCGGGCGAAGGGTACCGTCAACCCGGTGCTCACCGACTACATCAAGCGGGGACTGGGCCAGGCCGAGCGGGATGGGGCCGTTCTCTGCATCATTCAGATGGATACCCCCGGCGGCCTGGATAATGCTATGCGGGAGATTGTCCAGAGCATCATTGGGTCAAGAGTGCCGGTGGCGGTCTACGTTTCTCCGTCCGGGGCACGGGCAGCCTCAGCCGGGGTTTTCATCACCCTGGCGGGCCACGTCGCCGCCATGGCCCCCAACACCGTTATCGGCGCCGCCAGCCCGGTAGCAATCGGGCCGGAGGGCGAAGAGCAAATGTCCGAGACTATGCGGGAGAAAGTCATCAACGATACCGCCGCTTATATCAGGAGCCTGGCCGCCTCCCGCGGGCGGAACATAGCATGGGCGGAGAAAGCGGTGAGAGAAGCCGTCTCGGCCACCGAGCAGGAAGCGCTGGAACTTGAGGTCATCGACCTGGTAGCGGCGGACGTTGCGGAGTTGGCCGTAAAGATTGACGGTCGCGAGATAACGATGCTCGATGGCCGCAAAATCACTCTCGATACCCGGGGCGCCGTTTTCAAAATAGTGGAAATGAACGCCGCCGAAGACTTCCTTTACACCATCAGCGACCCCAATATCGCCTTTCTCCTGATGGGACTGGCCATGCTCGGCATCTTCGTGGAAATCACCAACCCCGGCCTCATCTTTCCCGGCGTCTTCGGGGCAATCGCCCTGCTGCTTGCCTTCTTCTCACTGGGCACGCTGCCCGTGAACCTGGCCGGCATTCTGCTCATCGTGCTCGCCTTCGGTCTCTTCATCGCCGAGGTATTCACCGCGAGCTTCGGCCTGTTCACCGCCGGCGGCGTGACGGCTTTAGTCATCGGCTCATTGATTTTATTCGAAGGTGGGCCGCTTTTCAGTATCAGCCCCTGGGTCATCACCACCGTGGTCATCGCCATCACCGGTTTCTTCATCTTCATTATCTACAAGGTAATCGCCGCCCGCCGCAAGCCGGCTTTCACCGGCCCTGAGGAAATCGTGGGCGGCACCGCCACCGTGAAAAAAGCCTTAAATCCCACCGGTATCGTCCTGTTCCGGGGCGAGAACTGGACAGCCATCTCGGAAAGCGGTACCATTGAACCTGACGAAGAAGTTACTATCACCCGGTACGAAAACTTAAAACTCTGGGTCGCCAGGAAAAACAAAGGAGGCTCATAATGGACCTGATTGTCATCGCGATTATCATCCTCGCGGGGCTGATGCTCCTGTCAATGGCGGTAAAAATCATCCCGGAATACGAGCGCGGCGTCCTTTTCCGGCTGGGCAAGCTGGCCGGCCGGCGGGGGCCCGGCCTCGTCCTCATCATCCCCTTCGTTGACCGCATGGTGAGGGTGGACTTAAGAGTCGTCACCCTGGACGTGCCCGCGCAGGAGGTCATCACCAGGGACAACGTGACCGTACGGGTGAACGCCGTGGTCTATTTCCGGGTGGTGGACCCGGAAGCCTCGGTGGTGCGGGTCTTGAACCACGTCACCGCCACCTCGCAGATATCCCAGACCACACTGCGCAACATCCTGGGGCAATCGGAACTCGACGAACTGCTGACCCAGCGGGAAAAGCTCAACCAGATGCTCCAGAAAATTATCGACGAGCACACCGACCCCTGGGGCATCAAGGTGAGCACGGTCGAGGTCAAGGACGTGGAACTGCCGGAAAGCATGCGGCGCTCGATGGCGGCCCAGGCGGAAGCGGAAAGAGAACGGCGGGCTAAAATCATCCACGCCGAAGGTGAGTTACAGGCTTCCGAGAAACTGTCCCAGGCCGGAGCCATCATCGCCCGCGAGCCGGTCACCCTTCAGCTACGCTACCTGCAAACGCTCACCGAAATCGCCTCGGAGAAAAACAGCACCATCATCTTTCCGTTACCCATAGACTTAATCAGTATGTTCCTGGGCAAGCGCGCCGGCGAGGGAGAAACAAAAAAGGACTAAGCCGTAATCTGAGAATGATAATGCGGGGGCTCACTCTTAACGGGATTGAGCCCCCGGGTGTTTTCAAGCGTCCCGCAGGCTAACGTCCCCGGCCACGATGTGGCTTAAAGTCCCATCGGGACAGCGCAGCCAGAGGCTCCCGTCCGGGGCCACCGACTCGGCTACGCCCTCAAGATGGGTGCCTTCGCAGCTTACGACAACCCGCTTGCCCAGAGTAACCAGCCGCGCCCGCCACTCTTCGAAAACGCCGGTACCGGTAGTGGCCGCCAGGTAAAGCCGCTCGAACTCCTCAAGCAGACGGCGCAGCAATGCGAGGCGCGAGACCTCTCGCCCAACTTCGTCGGAGAGACTGGTGGCCAGTGGGGCAATCTCCGGGTAATCAGCCACTTTAAGGTTAACATTTATCCCGATGCCGACCACGCCGTAGTCTCTCGGGCCCTCACCCACCTCGGTTTCGATTAAGATGCCGCCGACCTTCCGGCGGTTTATGAGGACATCGTTGGGCCACTTAATCACGGGGCGGAGACCGGTTACCGCCTCAATCGCGCTGGCCACCGCCAGCGCCGCGACCATCACCAGACCCGCAAACTCACCGGCCCGGGGGCGCAGTACCAGCGAAAGCGAGATACTGCCCGGCGGCGACCGCCAGACACGGTTCCGCCGGCCCTTGCCGGCGGTCTGCTCACCGGCGACAACCGCGCTGCCCTCGGCGGCTCCCTCCCGGGCTGCCTCCCGGACCAGGTCCATAGTCGAGGCCACGCTGGGATAATAGACCAGCCGCCGGCCCACAAAACGGGTTTTTAAGTTACCGACAATCGCCGCCGCCGAAAGTTCATCTTCTTGTGCCCTATTATCGATACTCACGGATTTACCGCTTCCGAGTCGCTCGGGGTGACGATGAGGGCTAACCCGTCCTGCTTAACCACCGTCACCGATTCACCAACTGCGACTTCCTCCCCCTCAGAGGTCGCCTGCCAGAGCTCACCCCGGATTTTGACCAGGCCGCGGGGAGACAGCTTCCGCACCACCTCACCCCGAGTCCCGGCCATCGTCGTTAGCCCGGCCAGCGGCCTCTTTTTAAGCGCCCGGCGGCCAATCAGGAAGAAAACGGCATTATTGATTGCCAGCACCGCCATCAGGCCGGCCAGCCACCACACCGGTATCCGGACGCCAAAACGGGGCAGGAGGATAAGCACCACCGCCACCAGGACAGCTTCCTCCGCAAGACCGCCGATTACGGCCATGGCCAATCTCACCATTTCAAAGATTCCTCACCACTATATTATAACAAGAACCAGGCTCTGACTTTTTAAAGGACCCTGGCGGAAAAACACCGAACGGTGGTAACATGGAACGGTGAGCTTCAGAATATATTTGACCGCCGCCGTCCTGCTCTTCAGCCTGGGAATCGTTTTCGGTGTTTACAGCCCGCCCGTCTCGGGCTTGATGACGCAGGAGATGTCTGCCTTAAAGGAATGGGCGGATAGGCTGGCCGCCCTGCCACCGGCACTTATGGCAGTTTTCATACTGCTCAAGAACTGCTTTGCGCTGCTGTTCAGCTTCGCCATGAGCCCGCTGCTCGGTCTGGTGCCGGTACTCACTCTGGCCATAAATGGCTGGCTAATCGGGGTGGTGGCGGTAGAAGTGTCGAACAAAGTCTCACTGGGTTATTTCCTGGCCGGAGTGTTGCCACACGGCATCATTGAAATCCCGGCCCTGATGATTGGCGAAGCGGCCGCCCTTGGCTTCGGCGTCAGCGTCTTTTACAGCATCTTCCGGAAAAACGCGCCGGGCTATCTGGCCGCCAGCTTCAAAAAGAATTTCAGGTACCTGATAATAGCGATGCTCCTTTTGGTCCCTGCCGCCCTGATTGAGACCTTCATCACCCCGCTGCTACTGAGATAGCCGCCCCGGGGACTGGCCGAAGCGGTCATAGAAGACGATTTCGCTGAGCTCACGCCGGGAGCTTGCCCCGGGCTCCTGGTCGGGATAGCCGAGCGGCGTGATGGCCACCACCGCAAAACCGCGAGGCACGTCCAGGACTTGCGCCGCCTTAACCGCGTCAAAAAGCCCCACGAAGACCGTGCCCAGGCCCAGCGAATGGGCCGCCAGCACCAGGTTCTGCATGGCCAGGGCGGTATCAAACATGTACCAGTCGCCTTTATCGGTAGCAGCCTTGCCCCGGAAGTAGCCTGACCGGCCCAGCTCGGCACAGGCAACGATGACCAGCGGCGCCTGGATAAAGGCTTCGGTGGCCGCGTTGCGCCCCATTTCCGAACCGCCTTCGACCGGCCTGCCCAGGAGTGTGGCCACCAGCCCGGCCTTGAGATGGCTGTCCCGCACCACGATAAACCGCCAGCACTGGGTGTTTGCCCAGGAAGGCGCCCAGCGGGCCGCTTCCAGCACCTGCTGAAGTGTCTTGTCCGCAATCGGCGTGGATTTGAAGCGGCGCACGCTGCGCCGTGTCTTAATGGCCTCCATTACTTCCACGTGAATGCCTCCCTTGTGATTTTCGCTAACCATAGCATCAGATATGACGACCGATGAGAGGTACGGGTGACGGAAATATTTAAGCCTCGGTCATCAGTGCCACGATGAAGGGCTGAAAAATGACCAGCTCTAAACCGATGGGGAGCGGACGGTTCATCATAAGACCACCTCATTCCAGGGGGAGCAGGAAACGCCACCGGGAAAACCCGGCTTATCACCGCCAGCACCCGCCGGTCTTTTATCTCGCTCCCGAGGTGCGCCATCAAGCGGGCAATACCGCTTCGAAGTCCATGACTTCTCTTAAGGGGAGCTAGGACATGACTTTATAGAGCACCAGCATCACGACCAGGATTATCCCGGCGAGCAGGCCGACTCTCTTTAAGTCCGCCATCAGGGAGGGATAACCAGCCGGCGCAGCAGCAGCCACCACCGCGGTCCTGGGCGAAGCCGCGCCGGTCACCACTGGTGCCGGGGAAACCGCCGGCTTGGGGCCAGGCGAAACTGCCGTAGCCGGCACTACCCTCGGCTTATTGCGGACGGTGCGCTTATTTCTTCCGTGCTGCGATTTGGACGGCATGCCCGAACCTCCAAAACTTAAAAACTTATTCAGCCCTGGGATGAGACTTCTGGTAGCTGCGCCGGACGTGGTCGCTGGTGAGATGGGTGTAGACCTGGGTCGTCGAGATGTTAGCATGCCCCAGCAGTTCCTGGACTGACCGCAAATCTGCCCCACCACTCAGCATGTGGGTAGCAAAGCTGTGCCGCAGAGTGTGCGGCGTTATGCCCATGTCCAGGCCGGCCATCCTGGCGTATTCCTTGATTTTCTGCCAGAAGCCCTGCCGGGTGAGCCGCTCGCCCCGGCGGTTCAAAAAGACCGCTTTCTGCTCCGGTCGGTGCAACAGGCGGGGGCGCGTCTTCTCAAGATAATCCTTGAAAGTCTGGAGCGCTTTCTGATGGACGGGAATCAGCCTTTCTTTGCGGCCTTTACCGTAACAACGCACGAAACCCTCGGACATATCAACGTCACCCAGGTTCAGGGAAACAAGCTCCGTCACCCTCATGCCGCTGGCGTAGAGCATTTCCAGCATCGCCCGGTCCCGCTCGGCCTCCGGCGTTTTCAGCTTGTAAGGCTGCTCCAGCAGGCGGCGGGTCTGGCTCACCGAGATTGCTTTAGGCAGGGACTTACCGACCTTGGGAGTCTCGATATACTGGGTCGGGTCCGCGTTAGCCTTACCCTCGGTCACCATAAAATCAAAGAAAGACTTGGTCGCCGCCACCTTGCGGGCCTGGGTGGTGGCAGCGTAACTCCGCTCCTTTAAGTTGAGAAGAAAGCCCCGCATCATTTCCTGGTCAAACGAGGCCCACTGCGGCGGCAGGCTGCGTTTTGCCGCCTCTCCCTCGACAAAACTTACCAGCTGATAAAGGTCGTTGCGGTAAGCCTCGGCGGTATTGGCGGAAAAACCTTTCTCCACCGTGATGTAATTCAGGAAGCTGTCAACCTCAGCTCTCATCTCTCAAATCCCACCGGGACAACCGGACTATGTTAACATAACTTTACCAGCGTTATTTTAACATAACCTGACGGGATTTGAAAGAGCCTGCCGGAGAGTTCTTTTACCCCTCCGTCCGCGTTATGTTAAAATTCATACTGGTTACCGGGCCGCTTCCACCCAGGCCGGAACAGGGGCAGAGATTAATGCCAACCAGCGTCATCGTCGAGCAACTAAAGAATTTACCCATCTCTCCAGGCGTTTACCTGATGAAGGACCAGCCGGGGAAAATCCTTTACGTGGGCAAAGCCGCTAACCTCCGTAACCGGGTGCGGTCTTACTTCCAGGCGGGACAGAAGCTCGAACCGAAGACCAGGCGGCTGGTAGCCCGGGCTGCCAGCCTCGATTTCCTGGTGACCGCTTCGGAACAGGAGGCCCTCGTTCTCGAACTCCATCTGATAAAAAGCCACCGTCCCCATTACAACATCCGCCTCAAGGACGATAAGACTTTCCCCTACCTCAAGATAGATATGAGTGAGGACTGGCCCAGGCTCGGCATCACGCGGCGACTGGTTCAGGACGGCGGCCAGTACTTCGGCCCCTTCGCCAGCGCCGCCTCGGTGCGGGAGACACTCAGGGTGGTAAAAAGAATCTTCCCGCTGCGCCACTGCACCAGGCTCCGCGAGGGCGTAAAAGGCCGGGCGTGTCTGTGGTACCACATCGGCAAGTGCCTGGCTCCCTGCACCGGCGCGATAAGCCGCCAGGACTACGCCGGGGTGATTAAAGAAATTGTGCTTTTTCTCCAGGGGAAACACGAGCGGGTCCTCCGGGAGCTGGAAAAACGCATGCTCAAGGCGTCGCAAGCGCTTAATTTCGAAAACGCCGCCCGCTTGAGAGACCAGATTGGGGCGATTAAGAAGTTCATGGAGGGGCAGCACATCGCCACATTAGTCAAAGGCGAGCAGGACGCCATCGCTTTTTCCCAGGAAGGCAACCAGACCGGCGTGCGGGTGTTTTTCATCCGCGCCAGCCGGCTTGCCGGCCAGGAGAGTTTCCTGCTGGAGGGCACCGAGCAGGAAACTCCAGAGCAGATTATGTCCAGTTTCCTCAAGCAGTTCTACCACCACAGTCCTTACGTGCCCGCCCGGATTTTGCTGCAACACCCGGCCGCTGACCTGGCGGTAATCCGGGAGTGGCTCCAGAGCAAAAGGGGCAGCCGGGTGGATATCGAGGTGCCCCGGCGCGGCCACAAAAAGGAACTGCTCGACATGGTGGCCAGAAACGCCGAACTGGGCCTGATGCAGCATAAAATAAAGCAACTGGCCGTCCCCCAGACCCGTGACCAGGCTCTTAAAGAAATCCAGGAGGCACTGGGGCTTCCGCGAATGCCGCACCGCATAGAAGGCTATGATATTTCCAACATCCAGGGCAAGCAGGCGGTGGGCAGCATGGTCGTCTTCGAAGAAGGCCGGCCGGAACCATCCCATTACCGGCGTTTCAAGATTAAGACGGTGCCCCAGGCAGACGACTACGCGATGCTCGGTGAGGTGCTCCGGCGCCGTTTCAAGCGCGGCCGGGAAGCCGCCGGTACCTGGGCCAAATATCCTGACCTGGTGCTCATTGACGGCGGCAAGGGTCAATTGAACGCCGCCCGCCGTGCCCTTTCAGAACTGGGGGTGGCCGACGTGGCTGCCGCCAGCCTGGCCAAGGAAAACGAGGCTATCTTCCTGCCCGATAAGCCTGAGCCTATTAGGCTGGAACGAAGTTCTCCGGGACTGAGACTGCTCCAGCACCTGCGCAACGAAGCCCACCGCTTCGCCATCGGCTACCATCTCAAGGTGCGCCGGAAGGCCGGGCTGGCCTCCGCCCTTGACGAAATCCCCGGTATCGGGGCCAGCCGGAAACGCGCCCTGCTCAGAAAGTTCGGTTCCGTACCGAAAATCAGGGAAGCCACCGAAGAGTCATTGGCCGCTACCGACGGCATCAGCCGGGGCCTGGCTAAAAAGATTAAAGCGTACTTATGAAGCTACCACCGCCCACCCGATGGTCTGGCGGACGGCCAGGGAAATGCCCAGCGCCGGTGGCTCCAAGCCCGGTCCGGGAGCTTGCGCCAGCGCCCGATGAGTCCACCGGTTCCTTCACCAGTAGAAGCGGCAAATCACCGCCGAGCCATCGAGCGGGAGTACTATTTTTTTCAAACATCTCTGATATCGCAGCCTGGCATGATAAAAAATCAGCGATAATACTAAACTAGCCTGACTGAGAATGACCGACCACGGAATTACCCTGTAAAATGGCCGGCGCTGACCCTTAGACCGGGCGGGCGGCCGCCCTTTCAAAACAGGAAACGCGCCACCGCCGCGCCGACGCCGGCCTGGGCTAAGTCCAGGGTGATGTAGTTTGCGGCGGCCTTTACTTCCGGCGGGGCACCACCCATGGACACTGAGAGCCCTACCCGCTTAAACAACGGGATGTCGTTTTCGCCGTCGCCGATGGCCATCACCCGCTCCAGAGGCACCCCGAGATTACCGGCCAGTGCCACCAGCGCCTCTCCCTTGGAGACCCCCGGAGCGATGACATTGATGAAAGTGAGGTCAGGAAAGGCCGGGCTTCTCGCCCGGGTGAAGCTAAGACGCTCGCGGAACTCAAGCTGGAAGCGCCGCGACCCTTCGGCCTCCTGGGCAGAAGCGGTCACAAAGCCCGCCTTGATAATCCGCTGCCGGTACCAGAGCCCGGCGAAACCCCCAACCACCGGCTCGAGACCGAAGTACTGGCGCCGCAGGGCAGAAAACTGCGTCTCGGCCTCGACAAAGTAATCGTCCGACGAGTAAAGCTCAAGGTACAGCCCATGGGAGCGGGCAAAGCCAGCGGCGGCTTCGACCACCGCCGGGTCAAGGTATCTTACGTAAATTTCGTCCCTGTGGCCGGGGGCGGTAACCAGAGCGCCGTCAAAGAAAATGTGGTAGCCATCCAGCGGCAGCTCGCGGAATATCGCCGAACAGGACTTTACCGCCCGCCCGGTGCAGAGCGAGACGGCCACTCCCGAATCACGGACTCTAAGCAACGCCGTCCGGTCCGCTGCCGAGACAGTACCATCCCGGCCCACCAGCGTGCCGTCAATGTCCACCACCAGCAATCCAGCCGGAAAATTTACCAAGCGTACCCTCCCATCTAGTCAGGTCTCTTAAATACCTTTAAAGCTGTAAAACCACTACCTGCTGAATGTGGCACCACCTTTATCCAAAGTTATTTTATCACCACCGGATGCTTTCTTTAAACATAGCGGACGAGTTCTTCCGGGCGCCGCATGGTATAATTCTCCAGGTAAGCCGCAAACCAGCTTAATAGGTGGCAAACTTGTACCAGATTGGCGCCGACATTATTGAGATACCCCGCATCGCAAAGGCGATCGAGCGGCGGGGAGAAAGTTTCCTGCGCCGTGTCTATACTTACCGGGAGATAGCCCAATACCGGAAAAAGATAACGTCTTTAGCCGCCCGTTTCGCTGCCAAGGAAGCGGTGATGAAAGCCCTGGGCCAGGGTTTTTTCACCATCGGCTGGCAGGATATCGAGGTGCTCTCCGTGCCCGGGGGCCAGCCCACCATCCGCCTCTACGGACGGGCAAAACGCCGGGCAAGCCAGATGGGACTCAAAAACCTGACGCTCAGCCTCTCACACTGCCGGGAATACGCCCTGGCGGTGGTGCTGGCCTCAAGCAAGCAAGAACCTCCGACCTCCTCAAGTTAAGGCCGGCGGCCCGCCCTGGCTGATATCTCGAAGTATTCGCCTCTATTTACCGGGCTTTCTCCGAGTCGCGGTAAAAAGCGACGCCCAGGGTACCGGTGCCGGTGGCGTAACCCATCACCGGACTGAACTCGGTAAGCCAGAGCTCAACACAGTCAAACTCCGCCGCCACCCGTGCTTTGAGCGCTTCCGCCGCCTCCGGAGCGTAGGCATGCATCACGGCCACGTGCGCCCGGCCTGACCCCACCCTCTCCTTCATTTTGGCAAGTATGCGCCTTAAGCCCTGCTCGCGGCTGGCGGCCACCCCCACCAGGTTCACCTTACCAGCCAGGGTGAATATCGGCCTGATATTGAGCACCGAACCCGCCTGGGCAGCCATCCGGGGGATGCGTCCCGAGCGATAGACGTAGCGAACGGTATCCAGCAGTATGAAAGCGGTCACTTTGCTCATAATTTCACGGGCGGCGGCGACCACGGTGCCGAGGTCTTTACCGGCGGCCGCCGCCCTTGCCCCACCCAGGGCGATAAAGCCCAGTGCCGCCGCAGCGGTTTGAGAGTCCAGCATCTCGATTTTTATGCCAGGAAGCTCCCGTAAAGCCTGTTCTTTAGCAAGCCGGGCACTGTCATAGGTCGCGCTCAGTTTGGCGGAAAGAGTCACGCAGAAAATGTTCGGCGTCTTCCGGCTCATCTCCCGGAAAACCTCATAGCAGACCGCAGGCGACGGCGCCGAGGTGTTGAAATGTTCCGGGTCTTTTAAGAAAAGCTGGTAGACTTCGGTCGGCGAGATGTCCACCCCGTCCCGGTAGACCTTATCGCCGATGAAGAGGTTAATGGGGAGAATTTGTATGCCATACTGGCTGGCCATCTCACCGGGCAAACAGGCAATGCTATCGGTGACGACACCCACCAACGGCCCGGAACAATCTCCCGCCAATTTCAGACCGGCTCCCGGTGGCGGTCTGCCCCCCGCCGCTTCTCCATTAAGGCAGGCGTGAGAAATAGACCGAGCATCAGCAAATTGAGGGCCAGGTAAACCCCGAGGTCGAGCCTGCCTCCGGCATAATAGGCCACCAGGAGCAGCGAGAGCAAGCCCGTCACTACCAGCACGGCACCCTTGAGCCAGCGCCGCCGCAGCCTCATAAACACCGCCACCGCCACCGCCATGGCGATGAAGCTAAACCCTATCCAGGGTGCCATGGTCTCAACCCGCGCCGAGCTGTAGCCCGGGAAACTGCCCGACGGCTGCGCCACCAGGAACCAGCCGATAATGGTCGGCATTGGGAGGAGCATTAGAGAAGCGTAGAGCCAGTCCCGGTACTTTATCCGGGCGGTAAAACGGTAGAGCAGCCAGAGACCCAGTAGAACGTAGACCGGCGTGGCCAGCCAGGCCCAGCCCCGGGGCAACCAGAGCAGGAAGAGTCCCGCCGCCACCACCGGCAAAAGAGCGTAGCTCAGCCAGGAAGAGAGCCACCGTGGTTTCACCTGGCACCAGGCATAGACCACCGCGCTGACCACCAGGACGAGTAAACAAAGCAACCCGCCCACTTGCCGCCACCAGTCCAGGGCGAACATGATTCCGAAAAGAAAATGGGGCAGCGAAGCGAGGAGTGTCTGCCGCCAGCTTGCCCGGCCGTAAGCCTCGTATATCTGGCGGGCAAACAGTTTGGCGGAGCCCAGCAGCTCAAGACAACGCCTGGCAGCGGCCTCTTCCGATAGCCCGGACTCCTTGAATTCCTTTACCCGGTCATCAATATGCCCGCTGAGTTCCCGGAGAACATCAGCCTCGAAGTTCAGGTCAAGCCTGAGACTAGCTCGAACCGTATTGAGGTAACCGGTAAGTCCGGCAGCCATTAACTTTACCTCGTGTCAGTTAGAGGTAACCTCGTAATCATGGCTACGGCGGCAAAGAACTTCGGCCACTGTCCACGGCGTTCTTCCAGAACCGCCATACCTTTCTCCGTAATATGGTAATATTTCCGCTGGCGGCCGCTGTCCAGGACCCGCCACTCACCCCGGATAAGAGCTTCCTTCTCCAGGCGGTGCAGCACCGGGTACAGCGTGCCTTCCTTGAAACTGAAATAGCCCTCACTGCGCCCTTCCAACTCCTTGATAATCTGGTAGCCGTACATCGGCTGTTCGTTTATCAGGTAGAGCAACAGGGGCTCAATATTGCCCAGTAACCAGTCACGGCGCTTTGAGGGCATTCCTCGCCACCTCGATACCTAGCTAAGCTATGTATAACACACCGACCGGAGTTTTTCAACCCCCACCCCGAAACAAGACCAGGGCAATAGTCCCAGACCACCTGGTAATTTAATACCGGAGTGCGCGGGGGATTACGCCGATTTATCCTTGATGCCGAACATGGCGATAAAAGCCAAGACGGCGGTTATCGCCCCGAAAACAATATCCTCCCAGACAGACGACGGGCCGAGAAGAGAATTAAGGACCACCCAGATACCCAGAGTACAGATTGCCAGACTCAATAACTTCAACTAACCTGCCTCCTTTAACCATATTAGGACTGCTGCCCTGGTAAGGTCAATATATACCTAGTCTTTCTAGGTATTCTTTTAGCACACTTTCGGGTAAATGGCAATAGGGCGCTGCTAAAATATTGGCTACCGGGAAAAATAACACGGAGCCATCGGCGGGAAAGGGCGGAACCGTCGGGGGCGACTAGAGCTTTCTCAGCTCATCTTTGGAGACCAGGCCGCTCCGGTCACGGGGCAAACGCCGGGCCACAATAATTTGCTTGGGGACTTTGTAGTTCGCCAGGCGCTCGCGGCAGAAGTCCTGGAGCTCGGCCTCATCAACGCACAGGCCGTCCTTCAGCGCGACCACGGCCCTTATTTTCTCCCCCCTGGTATCATCGGGGACACCCAACGCCGCGGCCTCGGCGACAAGCGGGTGGGAGCACAAAACCGTCTCAATATCGACAGGGTGGACATTCTGACCTTTAATGATAATGATGTCCTTTTTCAAGCCCACGATGTAAAGCTCGCCACCGGAATCGAATTTGCCCAGGTCGCCGGTATATAGCCAGCCGTCACGCAGGACCAGGGCCGTGTCCTCGGGATTATGGTAGTAGCCTTTCATGATGGGTCCCCGGACGATAATCTCGCCGACCTCGCCGACCGCAAGCCTCCGGCCGTGTTCGTCAACGATGGCCGCCTCCCAGCCGGGCAGCACCCGCCCCACCGAGCCGGGATGGTCGGTGCCGGAAATCGCCTGGCAGGTGATGTGGGCAGTGGCCTCGGTGAGACCCCAGAGTTCGACCAGGTCGAAGCCGTAGTAATGCTTGAAGCGCTCCCGCACCCACATCGGCAGCGGCGCGCCGCTTGAGGCGCACAGGCGGAGGGAGCTCAGGTCGTGGCTGATACCCTCCTTTTCCGCCATAGTCACCGCCAGGGCGAAAATGTAGGGCACGCCCATCAGCAGGGTCACTTTCTCCCGTTCGACGGTTTCCCAGAGGCTGCTCAGCGAAAGGGCCGGCTGAATAACCACGGTGCTCCCCCGGAAAAGCGCGGCCATCATAATTATGGTGAGCCCGAAAACGTGGTGCATGGGCAGGGCAAAAAGCACCGAGACATCGTCCTCGGTCTGCGCAAAGCTCGCGGCGGAGATGGCCGCCTCCTCGATGAAATTGCGGTGGCAGAGCAGGGTGCCCCGAGGACGGGCAGTCGGCCCGGAAGTGTAGGAAATCTGCACCGCATCCTCGGCGTCCAGCTCGACACTGACCGGCTCCTCCGGGCTTAAGGCCATCATCTCGGAGTACCTGTGACCGGAGACCGTGCCTGAGCAGTCCAGGCAAATGACGTGCTCGATAAAGGGGAACGCGCCCAGCGAAGTTGCCAGTTCCTCAAGGTATGGGTTTTCGGTTACCAGCACTTTCGGCTGTGCGTGGTTAAAGAGGGCGGCCAACTCATCGAACTTGTACTTGGTGTCCAGAGGGACCGCGATGGCACCAATTTTGGCAGCGCCGAAGAAGACGATGACGAACTCGGGGCGGTTGTTAAGGAGCATGGCCACCCGGTCGCCCTTACCCACTCCCAGGCCCTTCAAGGCATGCGCCATCCGGTTGGAATCGCGGTCAATTTCGCGGTAGGTAAGCCGCCGCTCACCATAAACGATGGCGGTCTTGGCGTCGTATTTCCGGGCGGCCCCAGCCAGCGCATCCCGCAGGTTCAAAACCAGATAGCCTCCAGCCCGCTCAGTGGGTTATACAAGATACCACCACCCCAGCGCTCGGTTTCCCCGGTGTATTATAACAATCCCGCCCCCGGGGTTCAAACCGTCTCTGATAAACTCAAAAACCATAAGAAATCCGGATACTATCCGGAAATGGCAGTTGTCCACGGGAAATCTATACCAGCACCACCCTAGCGTCAACCGCCAGCGCCCGGTCGCGGTAGGCAAAAACGGGGTTAAGGTCAAGCTCCCTTTTTTGCACCGAGACACCAGAAATGGCGGCACCGGGGCACTTTGAGCGCGCCGCCGCCATTATCTCGCGGTAGGCCGCCGCTATCTCGCGCAAGCTATTCAAACCCAGCCTGACGCCACCGGCATCACTCTTGTGGACGATATCCGCTGAAGCGATTTTGAGCACCAACGGAAAGCCGAGACGCCGGGCCATGGAAGTAGCCTCCGCCTCGCTGGTAGCCAGAAAGGCTTCACTAACCGTGATGCCCGCCTGCCTGACGAGCTCTTTAGACTCGATTTCGGTAAGCACCCTGGCAGTCCCGGCTCGCCTGGCCACACCCGATATGACCGCCAAAATCGCCTCCTGGAAAAAAACCGGTGAAACTAGTCTAGCAGGTCTAGGGGGATTTGTGAAACCGGTGGTAACCTGTGCTATAATTTGAAGCTAACAAACCGGAGTAATTATGGCTAAGACAATCAACCTGGCCGATAAAATTGATAGCCTGCCCCCACCCTTAAAAGCCATCATCGGAGTGGCCGGGGAAGTGGCCAAAAGACGGGTTGCCAGTCTCTACCTGGTCGGCGGCGTGGTGCGCGACCTGCTGCTCGGGCGTGCCACCCTCGACATCGACCTGGTGACCGACTGCGATGCCATCGGTCTGGCCGGTGAGATTAGCGCAGCGACCGATGGTAAAATGACCGCCCACCACCGCTTCGGTACCGCCAAAATCCAGTACCCCGGCCTGAGCTTCGACCTGGCCACCATCCGCGCCGAAGACTACCACCATCCCGGAGCGCTGCCGAGCGTTAGACCCGGCACCATCCGTGACGACCTATTCCGCCGGGACTTCACCGTGAACGCCATGGCCGTCCGCCTGATGCCCACCGGTTACGGGGAGCTCATTGACCTCTACGGCGGGCTCGACGATTTAAGACAAAAACTCATCCGCGTCCTCCACGATAAGAGCTTCTGCGACGACGCCACCCGCATCTGGCGGGCACTGCGCTACCAAAAGCGGCTCGACTTTCAGATTGAAAGCGGCACACTTGACCTGCTCGAACGCGATATCAGCATGCTCGACACCGTAAGCGGCGACCGCATCCGTTACGAGCTGGAGTGTGTCTTCGGGGAACCGGAGCCGGAGAAAGTCCTGCGGGAGGCGGACCGGCTTGGGGTCTTACAAAAACTGCACCCGGGCTTAAGCGCCGACCAGAAAATGGCGCCGGCCTTTCACCGGGCGAGAGAAGCGAGCCAGCCGGACCAGCCCGGCTTCGCCCTGTACCTGGCGCTGCTGGCCGACAATTTAAGCGACCTCGAAACCGACCGGCTGGCCGGCTACCTGCATCTCCCAAAATCAGCGGCAAAAACGCTCCAGGACGCGACTCTCTTAAAAAGCCGACTGGCCGAGCTTGAGAAAACGGCGGTAAAACCGAGCGTTGTCTCCCGGCTGCTCAGCGGTTACGCCCCAACCGCCCTGCTAGCAAACACCCTGAGCGCCCCGGCCACCGCCAAACAGCAAATCGAGCGATACCTGAATCGCTACCGCTACGTCCGGCCAGCCTTAAACGGTAATGACCTGCTCGCCCTGGGCGTCAAGCCCGGCCCGCCGGTTAAGGAAACCCTGGCCCGGCTGCGCGACGCGCGGCTGGACGGCGAGGTAACGGATAAGCCCGGGGAGATAGCGCTGGTCAGACGCTGGCTCGGCATAGCTCCCGGCTCATCTTAGTCCACCCGCTTGAACTTTGAACCCGGGGTCGCGCATATCGGGCACTTTGCCGGGGCTTCCCCGGCCACGGTGTTACCGCAAACCGGACAGACGAAGTAGGGGGCATCCTTGAGCTTCTTCCCCGCCTCAAGGGCTTTTAGCGCCTGCTCGTATAGTGAATGGTGGATTTTCTCAACCTCGTTGGCATATTTGAAAGTCCGCACCGCCCGCTGGTTACCATCGGCTTCGGCCAGCTTGATAAAACCGGGGTACATCTTGCTGAATTCGTAGTGTTCCCCCGCAACCGCCGCCAGCAGGTTATCCCTGGTCTTGCCCAACGCGTCCATGGCGATAAAATGGTTGCGGGCGTGCACTGTTTCCGCCTCCGCCGCCGCCCGGAAAAGACGAGCAATCTGGGGCTGGCCCTCCTGGTCCGCCTTCTCCGCCGAGAATGAATAGCGCCGGTTGGCCTGACTTTCTCCGGCAAAAGCTGCCTGCAGATTCTCCGGTGTTTCAGCCATCAGGAACCTCCTTAAACTTAAGTGCCTGAAACCATTATAGGATACTTTGGCTCTATCCGAAAGTGCCGGTGGTGGTGAGATAGGTCTTTAGACCCTGCTCCACCAGCCTGCGATAGACCGCTTCAGCCGGTGCTTTAGAATCGGCCAGCGTGAACAGTGCCGGCCCGGCGCCAGCCAGGTGCACCGTTTCTGCCCCCGCCGCGATAAAACGCTGCCAGTAGTCCTTAAGACCGGAGAAGACCTCCGGGGCCAGGCGGTCGAAGACGTTAAAAAGCATCGAAGGCAGAGGGCCAACGCCCCGGCCTAAGCGGCTTGCCAGGCGCTCGGTCATTTCCCCCCGGGTATAGTGGCTCTCATCAAGGCGGGCGTAGAGACGGGCGGTCTTTTGCGGCACTTCGGGCACGTCCGGGAGCAGCAGGACAAGCCCCTGTTCGGGTGCTGGCGCAAGCGGGGTCACCATCTCGCCGCGCCCTTGAGCGAGTGCGGTGCCACCCCGGAGAAAGAAAGTGACATCGGAGCCAAGACGAGCGGCGAGAGACTCAAGGTCGGTCAGTGACAGGTTAAGCTCCCATAACTGGTTCAAACCGCGCAGCGCCGCCGCCGCAAGCGAGCTTTCCCCACCCAACCCCGAAACCAGGGGAATGCGCTTGGTTATTTTTATGGTAGCGCCCCGGGTAGTGGCCGTGCGCTCCCTCAGCAGTTTCACCGCACCCGGCAGCAGGCTTTTTTCGAGTTTCCACCCGGGGTTGCGGCAGACGTACTCGATGGCCGGTCCCGGCTCAAGACGCAGGCGGTCCCACAGGCCGATGGTCTGCATCACGCTTCTTATTTCGTGGTAGCCGTCGGGACGCCGACCCAGCACCTCAAGGGTCAAATTGACCTTGGCCGGTGCCTTGAAATCAAGCGTTTTCATCACTCTGCCGGTAGACCCGCCACAGGTTGGCCCATTCTTCCAGACTCAGCATCTCAGCCCGCCGCTCGGGTGCAATGCCTGCTTGCTCAAGCATCGCCAGTACCTCGTCCCTGGGCTTGCCCAGCGCCCCCGAAAACGAGTTTACCAGTTGCTTCCTGGCGGCGCTGAAACCCGCCCGGACAAAGCCGAAAAAGCGGTCCGGGTCGCCCACCGCAACTTTCGGCCCGGAGCGGATGTCCAGGCGCAGCAGCGCCGAATCAACCTCGGGAGGCGGGTAAAAGGCACTGGCCGGCACGTAGCTCACCAGCTTCGGCTCGGCGTAGAACTGGATACTCAACGCGAGCAGGCTAAGGTCGCCCGGCCGGGCGATAATCGCCTGGGCAACTTCCTTCTGCACCATGACCACCATGCTTTCCGGCTTTGACTCGGCCTCAAGAAAGTGACGCAGCGCCTTGGACGTGATGTAGTAGGGGAGATTGGCCACCACCCGGTAGCGGCAAGACCCGCCCGCAGCATCCGGCACCACTTCCCCAAGCAGAGCACCGGGCTCGACTTTCAGGATGTCCCGGTTAACGATGCGGACATTCGGGAAAGAACCCAGGGTCTCGCCCAGGAGGGCCGCCAGCCGGTCGTCCAGCTCCACCGCCACCACCAGCCCGGCCCGCTTTGCCAGTTCCAGGGTCAGAATACCCAGCCCCGGCCCCACCTCCAGCACGATGTCGCCCGGCCCAAGCTCAGCCGCAGCCACAATCAGGCGCAGGACTTCTTCATCTACCAGGAAATGCTGGCCCAGGCGCTTACGGGCGTGGAGACCGGTGCGCCGCAGAAGACTTTTTGTCTCGGCCAGCAGCGTCACCGGCTTCCCCGGGGAACGAGCCGCCGCTTTACCTATATCTTTTATCATCGGAAAATCCTGTGTTGGGGAGAAAGAGGCCGTGCACCCTTTATCGACGAAAGCCCGTAGCTTACCCCCGACCCGCCAGCTCCAGCCAGGCAACCCCGCGTCACCCAGAAAGGCCCACTTACCGCTGCTTCCTTTCGGACCTGACGGATTTCGTGGCTTTCTGCCGCACAGGACCCGGCCTTCAACGCCGGCCAGCCGGAAACAGTCCCACGGACAAGCGCCTCAATCAGGAAATCAGCCTCGCTATAGCGGATTGCGAGTACAGGGCACCGCTGGCTCCCCGCCCAGCACGGCCTCATAAATAGGCTAACGGTAATTGAGAGGCTTTGTCAAGGTGAGGAGGAGGGGTCGCCTTGCCTTTAGTTGATTGACCTTTTATAATACCCTTCGATACACAAGTTTCGGAGGAATTATGAGCGATAAAGATTTGAGGACTGGACTTTTTATAATTATCATCATCGACAGCCATCGCTTTTCTTGCCATTACTGCTGATGTTATGACGAAGCACCCATCTATTCCTTGGTTTGGCTTCGGCATACTTGCCACCCTTGTGGTAGAAGCGGTTGGTTCCTTATATATCGCCTTGTTAAACATATTAGGACTGGGCAATAACTCTTCCATTATCGCAATCAATAAAAAACAGGAGGCAACATGATTTTTGACCTTTGGGGAGAAAAACGAAGGCGAACAGTTACTCCGGGTGATAAAAACTATTTAATCAGAAGAGCACGAGGCAAATGCGAGTATTGTAGCGGGGAAATCATCGGTAAAGGTATAACCCCAGAAATCCACCATATCGTACCACACGCCAGTCACGGTAGCGATGGGGAACATAATCTGATAGTCCTGTGCCCAAATTGTCACTCAAGGGTTGACCATATATCAAAAACAGAACTTAGGCATAAGATATCGTATAGATTACCAAAACAGGCTTCGGTAGAGAAAATCCCAACGAAAGCTAAGGCTAAGCCCAAGAAGTCATCCGCCACAAAAGCAAAGCCTAAGAAGGCCACTGCCGCTAAAGCCAAACCGCGAAAGACCGCCGTCTCAAAAGCAAGGCTTAAGAAGACATCCAGTACCAAAATCAAGCCCAGAAAGACATCTGCTACAAAAGCAAAGCCTAAGAAGATATCTACTACTAGAGCCAGACCCAGAAAGACAACAACCAAAAAGACTGTTAAAAGGTAACTTAGGCCTGAGCATCATCCTGGTCTCGCTAATCTTCGCGGTCTACGGCCTGGGCGCGGGCGTGGTATTATGGTCGGCTTATCACCCCAAGCCTGCCGGAGAAGCCCGCCGGGCGGCCTTCCGCCCCGCTTACATCATTTTGCCCGCCCTGGTCTTTTTGCTCTCGGCGGCCATCACCGCCTGGTTTTATCCCAGGCTGCCCGAGGAGCTGGTCTACCGCTTCAAACCGGGCGCTGCCACCCAGGCGCATTTCCCCCGGCAAATGGCCCCCGCCCTGATGCTGCTGCCCCAGCTTCTCCTGGCCCTGCCGCTCGGGGGCATTACCTGGGGTATCACCCGGCTTACCCGCGCCCCCGATGAAAAGGGGAACCAAAGCCTGGCGCTGGAAAAAGTCATACTCTTAATGGGCAACATCGCGGCGCTGCCCCAGCTCATCGTCTGCTTTGCACTGGCTGATATTTTCAGCTACAATTCATACGGCAGGCACCTGATGTCCCTCTGGCTCTTCGGCGCGGTTGTGCTGGTAACCGGGGCGGTCTTTTTGGGCAGCCTGTTCTGGGGGGCATTAAGACACCGGCTTCCGCCGGAGAGCGGCGGCCTTAAAACTTAGGGAGTAATTACGTTGAGCGAAAAGACACCGGCCCGGGTTGATATGGAGAAGATTGTCTCGCTGTGCCGGCGGCGTGGTTTTATCTTCCCCTCAAGCGAAATTTACGGCGGCCTCCAGAGCTGCTGGGACTACGGCCCCCTCGGGGTCGAGCTGAAGAGAAATATTAAAGAAGCCTGGTGGCAGGATATGATTACCAGGCGCGACGACACCG
>JAZDKE010000034.1:0-19259 GCA_043803245.1 Chloroflexota bacterium | reverse complement strand
AACCTTCCCGTGGCCTGCCTCAAAGACTGAGCCACAGTCGGGACGACGAATTCTAGTTTCAGAATAGACTGGGCCGAATTCAGTTAAGTGGATCTGGGTCAGTAGTTAGACTCTCTCAATTTTGATTTGGCCTGTGCTCTTGTGTTTTGACCATCTCTCAAAGTCCAAACATTGTTTATGGTTTATTGAGCAGTCTCAACTCTCTATGCCGTTGCTGAGCGACAGTTGCTGTTTCTCCTTTCCCTGAAAAAGTCATCAGATGAGAAAGCCCGTCCCTGCTGGGATATGCGAAACTGCCCTGTCGGATGGCGAGAAAATTGCACTGCCTGGGAATTCCAGGCCGGGTATTTTTGCTGGTTCATAAATGGAACCTTCTGCCAGGGTAAGGCACAGGAAACCTGGGAAAACAAGATTAAACTATGCCGACAATGCAAAGTATTTCGAGCGATGTTTCACAATCATCTGAAACCGCAAGTCAATCCAACAATTCGTCAAGTTGTTTGAAGAACCTCTGATTCGCAGCTACCGACTCAGTTATTTTCAACGGGTAGGAATAGCGGCAATTACCAGGCTACCCTTTCCAGGACTTGACCGAATCGTTAGCGTGCCACCGAGTAGTTTTGCACGTTCCTGCATAGAAATAAGCCCCAGGTGGCCGGTAGCCGTCAAATCAGCGGAAGCAGATGTCATACTGAAACCTACGCCATCATCTCTTAGAGCGCCTCATCGATAGCATTAAACAGGACTTAGAGGGCGCACTTCTTTATGGGCCATGATTTGAAAGACCGGTTTTAGTCTTTTTTAGCCGCCATCTGGCGCGCTATTCCGTAGGCGAGCAGCCCGAATGGGCCGCCGACCAGTCCCGCAAAACGCCAGAACACGGGGCTTAAGCTTCGCAAGGCCGAGTCAAAGGCCACCACGATAAAACAGCCCAGCCAGATGCCTACCACCAGAGTACTCAGGTCAATCATTTTGGCGCCTCCTTTTAATATTACGAGCAGAGTTCCTGGACGAAGACATTCGCATCGAAGGCAGCGATTTCGTTAAGGTCATCGCCGGTGCCGATGTGGCGGATGGGGATGGCGAGCTGGTCGGCGATGGCCAGCACGATGCCGCCCTTGGCGGTAGAGTCCAGCTTGGCCAGGATAATGCCGGTGACTCCCACCGCTTCGGCAAAGTGCTTTGCCTGCGCAAGCCCGTTCTGGCCGGTGGTGGCGTCCAGCACCAAAATCACCTCGTGGGGGGCGGCGGCCTGGGTCTTGGCAATCACCCGCTTGATTTTTTTCAGCTCTTCCATCAGATTGAACTTGGTGTGCAGCCGGCCGGCGGTATCGATAATCAACTCGTCGGCCCCGCGGTTGCGCGCCGCCTGGAGCGCGTCGTAGACCACCGCTCCCGGGTCGGCCCCCGGCTGGTGGGCGATAATCTCCACGCCGACCCTCTCGGCCAGGTGTTTGAGCTGGTCGATGGCGGCTGCCCGGAAGGTGTCTCCAGCGGCCAGGATTACCCGCCTTCCCTGGTTTTTGCTTATCAGGGCGAGCTTGGCGATGGTGGTGGTCTTGCCGCTGCCGTTCACCCCGACCACCAAGGTTATCCGTGGCGGCGGTGGTTCGGGCGGGACGGGGTGGGTAACCGCCAGTATCTTTACCATTTCTGCCGTGAGGGCGGCGCGCGCCTGCTCCCCATCCTTAATCCCCTGTTCGGCGACCCGTTTTTTCACACCGGCGATGAGCTTGGCGCTGGTGCTTACCCCCACGTCGGCGGCGATGAGCCGTTCTTCAAGCTCCGCCCAGAACTCTTCACCCAGGTTGCCCCGGTTGAAGAGGTCCGCCACCTGGCGCAGCCACTCCTGGCGGCTGCGCTCTAAAGCTTTTTTGAAGATGTTCATGATTTGGTAACCTCATCCCCTTTAATCCCCTTCTCCTGATAATTTGGGAGGAGAAGGGGAGAAATATTATCTTTGAGAGGGGCTTCGCCCCTCTATGACACTCTGTTTGGGTTAAGTTCAATCATGGTTGATTATCTCGATTCTGCTTTTTCAATATCTGGTCTATTTTTACGGCAAATCTCCATTCCTTAAATCCTTTCTTGGTGAATATCTTTGGTGGGTATAACGTCCTTAAAACGGCAAACGCTAAAGTTCCTATTTGTATGGCTATCAATATCCCCGAAATGGTTATCAAGATAGGATTGTAGATCCAGTAATATAGGAGTACAAAACCTACCGATACTACTCCAAAGGCAAAGCTAAAGTATGTCCAGTCGTATAACCTGTTATAATCTCGCGGTGTTACCCTTTTCTTGATGTCACTGAAGTTTGTTAGTCTGATAGTGACCAATATTAAGGCGCTTAGGCCTAATAAGGCAGTACTGCTGGCTAGGAGCGCTACTGAGATGTCGGGTGGTTGAACTATAATCATATTAGCCTCATTCCTCTTATTTCCGCTATTGACAGGTTGGGTGGTTTAATAAGTGGTACACGATGTTTTAGGCGCTTTCGCCTAGCAGCCCTTCGAGCAGTGTTTTGGCGGCTTCTTTGTCCAGCGGTATATTATTATTACCGCATTTCGGGGACTGGATACAACTGGGACAGCCCGATGCGCAGGGGCAATCGGTGATTGCCGCTAGAGTTGCCCGCCACAGCTCGCCAATCAGTTCGTAGCCCTTCTCGGCGATGCCGATGCCGCCGGGATAGGCGTCGTAAATAAATATCTGGGCCCGGCCGGTGTCGGGGTGCCGCGGGGTGGAGACGCCGCCGATGTCGTTACGGTCGCAGAGGGCAAAGAGGGGCAGTATTCCGATGGCGGCGTGCTCGGCGGCGTGCAGGCCGCCGGCGATGTCCATTTCACTTTTTTGTAGTATGGCCATGGTCTTTTCCGGCAGGTCGAACCAGACGGCCACCGTGGGGAAATGCTGCGGCGGCAGGTCGAGCGGCTCCTCGCCGATGACCCGGTTGGAAAACGGTGCCAGTTTTTTGAAGCCGAGCACGGTGTTAGTCACCTCGACTTCGCCCAGGAAGACGCTCACCGTGCCGGTGGTCTTCTGGCGTAACAAGCGCTTGATGCGCAGGTCATCAAGCTCCTTGGTCTGGGTATGGTAGGCGGCATCGGTCGGCACCGCCCGGGCGGTTCGGTTCTCAATGTCCAGCCCGGTGACCAGGTAGGCGTCTCCCTGATGCAGGTAGATGGCGCCGGGGTGTATCTGGAAAAAGGCCACACTGGCCTCGATGGTTTCCATCAGGGAGTCGGTGGCGTCATTGACCAGACGGTAGTGCTCCCCGGAGGCCGCCCGGATATTAACGCTCCCCGCCGGCTGGAAGACCGAGGTTGCCGGGTACCAGCGGTGCCTTCTTGGCCGCAGGATGCCGGCTTCCGCCAGCTCGGCGATTTTCCCGGTCAGTTCCGGCCCGAAGTAGGCCTCATCACCGGCGTCGAGCGGCCTTTCCCAGGCGGCGCAGATGAGGTGCGCTTTGAGGATGTAGGGGTTTTCCGGGTTGACCAGGGCATTTTCGACGCTCTTGCCGAAGAAAAAGTCCGGGTGGTGCATAAAATACTGGTCCAGAGGGTTTTCCAGGCCGATGAGAAAGCTCATGGAGCGCTGGCGGCCCCGGCCGCTACGGCCGGCCTGCTGCCAGGTGCTGGCGATGCTGCCCGGGTAGCCGGCGAGTATGGTAGCTTCCAGGTCGCCGATATCGACCCCCAGCTCCAGGGCATTGGTGGCCACCACGCCCACCAGCCGGCCCTCAAAAAGCTCCCGCTCGATGCGGCGGCGCTCCTCGGGCAGGTAGCCCGCCCGGTAGGGCATAATCCTGGTATCCAGCCCCGGGCTGGTTTTGGCCAGCTGTTCCCGGGCATAGCGGTAAAGCACTTCGGTAAGGCGGCGGCTGCGGGCGAAGGTGATGGTGCGCCGCTCCTGCCTCACCAGTTCCACAAAGAGACCGGCGGCCTCGGCGTTGGCGCTGTGCCGGGTGCCGCTGGCCTGGTTAACCAGTGGGGGGTTCCAGAAGACGAAGTCCTTGCCTCCCGATGGCGAGCCGTCGGCGGTCACCAGCTCGAAGGGAAGCCCCACCAGCTTCTGGATGTGTTCCCCCGGATTGGCGACGGTGGCCGAGCAGCCGATGAACCGGGGGCTTGAGCCGTAGTGGTGCAGCAGGCGGCGCAGGCGGCGCAGCACGCCCGCCACGTGAGAGCCGAAAACACCCCGGTAGCTGTGGGCTTCATCGATGACCACGAACTTGAGGTGGCGCAGGAACCTCGACCAGAGCTGATGATTTGGCAGGATGCCCACGTGCAGCATATCGGGGTTGGAGAGGATGATGCATGCCCGCTTCCTGATTTCGGCGCGTTCCGCGGTTGGGGTATCGCCGTCGAAGGTGGCGAACTGGCTTAAATCGAGCAGCGCCGGGTGGGCCAGCGCTCTCAGGCTGCGGGCCTGGTCCTGTGCCAGGGCTTTGGTGGGGAAGAGATAAAGGGCGGTGCCGCCCGGTTCACCGAGTATCGTTTCCAGCACCGGCACATTATAGCAGAGGGTCTTGCCGCTCGCGCTCCGGGTGGCCACCATCACGTTGTGGCCGGAGCGAGCCAGGTTTATCGCTTCGGCCTGGTGAGTGTATAGCGGGAACAGGTGCCGCTGGCGCAGGCGGTCTTCGAGCGCTGCGGGCAGTGGCCGCTCTAAGACTGCGTAGTCCGCCCGACGCGGCGGGATGACTTCGACGTGGACCATCTGGTCGTGATAGTCCGGTTGCGCCCGCAGGTGTTCCAGAAAAGCTTGAGGCCTCATCGGGGACTTTCCGGTGACGGCGGTGGCAAACGTCCGGCTGCCTCAGAATACGGGCAGCAGCTCAATTTCATAGTCAACCATTTCCATTTCGAACCGGCTGCGTTCGATGAAATCAATCACTTTGGACAGGACTTCGTTGTTGTAGCGGGGATTATTGCTGACACAGACGATGCCGATGGTGGCGACCTGCCACAAGTCCAAATCATCAGTCTCGGCGATAGCCACGTTGAATTTGCCTCTCACCCGCGTCGTGATGGACTTGATAACCTGCCTTTTACCCTTGAGGTTCAGGTTTTCCGGGAGTCGCAGCCTGATGCGCAGGACACCAATGTTCATGGCAAAGTAATTCGCAAGTAAATTTGCCTGGTTTATCGGCTAAGTAACAGTATAAGTTACCGCACGATTTGGGGTCAAACCTGGAGGAGGGTATTGACATTTTCGGCGGCTTGGGGTTATGGTTATGATGCGTGGAGACTCGATGGGGGTGGCGTTATGCCTCCCAGATACAAAGTTGGGCAGAAAGTAATCATCACCCCGGTAAAGAGCGGGCAAATATCCCCGCGGGATGCTGGTCTGGAACTCTACACCGGTAAGAGGGGCATCATCGAGAAATACCACTGGATTAATCCCGGAGGTGGGGAAGAGGTCTTCCTCTATACGGTGCACATCGAGCAGAGCGATAAAGACCTGGTGCTCTACGATGACGAGCTCCGCCCCCTGGTCGTCTAGCCCGGGACACCCGCCGTTCGTTTCCGCTAGTGGCTCTTTGCCGCTGTCGCTACGGTAAGCCGCAAATTCCCCGAGTTTGTGATATAGTGTCTAAAGCGTACTACCATCTCCCCGTGAGGGCGAAGAGGACGGAATAGTCTTTCGACGATGCTGGCAAAAGTAAGGACGGCGGCCACGGTTGGCCTCGAAGGACAGCTGGTTGATGTTGAGGTTGATATTGCCAGCGGTTTACCGGCACTCACCATCGTGGGCCTGCCCGATGCCGCAGTCCAGGAGTCCCGGGAACGGGTTCGGAGCGCCATCCGCAATTCCGGTTTCAGCTTCCCTCTAAAGCGCACCGTGGTCAACCTGGCCCCGGCCCACCTTAAAAAAGCGGGGCCGGCCTACGACCTGCCGATTGCGGTGGGTATTCTCATCAGTTCGGAGCAGCTATCGGCTGACCTGGCTGATACCATCCTTCTTGGTGAGCTTTCGCTGGACGGCCACCTGCGCCATACCCGGGGCATGCTGCCGATGGTGGCCATCGCCCGCCAGGCCGGGGTCGAAAAGGTCATCGTGCCCGAAACCGACGCCCGGGAGGCTTCGCTGGTGCCGGGCATCCGGGTAATCCCGGTAGCTTCGCTGGCCCAGCTGGCGGGCTATTTGCGTGGGGAAATCGTCATCCCGGAACCAGAATTTGGAGGGGTAGCCGAAGACGTCCCACCGCCTGGCCCGGGCAGCATCGACATGCGGTTTATCAGGGGGCAAGAGCATGTCAAGCGGGCGCTGGAGGTGGCGGCGGCCGGCGGCCACAATGTTATCATGGTCGGGCCGCCGGGCAGCGGCAAAACCCTGCTGGCGCGCTCTTTGCCCTCCATCCTGCCGCCCATGACCGGTGAGGAGGCCCTCGATGTTACCAAAATCTACAGTGTGAGCGGTCTTTTGCCATCGGACACCCCGCTCATCCGGCAGCGTCCTTTTCGCGCCCCTCACTATACCATCTCCCACGCCGGCCTGGTGGGTGGCGGGCAGTTCCCCAGGCCCGGTGAGGTAAGCTTAAGTCACCGTGGCGTCCTCTTCCTGGACGAGCTGCCCGAGTTCGGTCATTCCGTGCTTGAGGTGTTGCGCCAGCCGCTGGAGGATAAGATGGTGACTATCAGCCGCGCCCAGGGGAGCCTGACCTTCCCCGCCAGTTTTATGCTGGTCGGCGCGATGAACCCCTGTCCCTGCGGCTATAACGGCGACCCTTTCCGCCAGTGCGCCTGTTCGCCGTCTATGGTCGCCCGTTACCAGCGGCGCATCAGCGGCCCTTTCTTGGACCGGGTCGATATCTTCGTCGAGGTGCCCCACATTGACTACGAGAAGCTAACCGATGAGCGGGCGGGCGAGCCTTCGGAGAAAATCCGTGAGCGGGTGAGCGCCGCCCGCGCACTTCAGCGCCGGCGTTTTGGCGGCACCGCGCTTACCTGTAATGCCGAGATCACACCGGCCCAGATAAGGGATTTTTGCCGGGTGGAAGAATCGGCGCAGGGACTGCTCAAGGCGGCCACAAAGCAGCTTTATCTCACCGCCCGGGCATTCCACCGCATACTGAAGCTGGCGCGGACCATTGCTGACCTGGAAAATGCCGACATCATCGGCGCGCCACACCTGGCCGAGGCCATCCAGTACCGCCCCCGGCGCACCACCACTTAAAAGATAACCGGTAATGGGTTTATTGGGGTGGCGCGGCGAGTAAAGCCTATCTTCCGCGTAAATATTAACTGGGCGACTCTCGCGGTTATTATGAATTGTAGCCCCGGCGCTTTCTTTAGCCCCGGTAGAAATGGACGGCGAAAAGCACCAGGAGGAACAGGCCGATGACGATGCTGATTACCCCGCCCATCATCAATGAGCCCGCTCCGGAGTTGGCCCGCCAGTTTTGCACCACTTTTTTGATGTCGGTATGGACGTCGGCGCGGGAGGTTAGAATGTGATAGTCCTGGGTAGCCTCTCGCCGCCCCCAGAGCAAACCCGCTACACCAACCAGCAGAAAAACACCGCCTGCCACCAGCATCGCCAGCCAGCTATTTGGCATGAAACTCCCCCGCGAGCTTACTTGCCGTGATTATAGGCGTTTTGCCAGGGATTTTCAAGTGGTTTTTAAGGAGATGTGCGGGAGGTATCATCATACCTCCCGCTTTCCCATCCCGTCAGTCGGCCTGTTTTCCGGTTCAGACGATTTCCGCAGTCGCGCCGGCCGCGGTCAGTTTCTCTTTGGCGGCGTTGGCTTCGTCCTTGTTCACGCCCTCTTTCACCGGTTTGGGCGCGCCCTCCACCAGTTCTTTGGACTCTCTTAAGCCCAGTGCGGTGAGCTCACGCACCGCTTTGATAACGTTAATCTTGTTGGCGCCGACGTCCTTTAGAATCACGGTGAACTCCGTTTTCTCCTCGGCGGCGGCCTGTGGTGCGGCGGTGGCAGCCTGGGCAGGGGCAGCCGCGACCGCTATGGCGGCGCTAACGCCGAACTCCGTCTCCAGGGCTTTGACCAGCTCCGCCAGTTCCAGCACGGTCATGTTCTTGATGGCGGTCATGATGTCATCGGTCGCCTTGGGTTTCTTGGCCGGGGCTTTTTCCGCGGTCTCGGCTTTTTTTGCTTTTTTCGGGGTGGCCTCTGCCGCCTCAGCCTGGGTTTCCGGTGCTACCTCTTTGGTCTCTTCGGACATTTATTTTGCCTCCAATTGATTTATTCTTGCCTGAAGCACCCCGGTGATGCCTCTTATGGGTGAGGAAAGTTGGGATATCAATCTGATGATGGGCGTCTGCATGCCGCCGATAACCTTACCGAGCAGTACCTCTTTTGGCGGCAACTTCGCCAGGTAAATTACCTCTCCAGCGTCGAGCAGCCGGTTTGCCATGAATCCCCCCCGGATTTCGAGGGCGGTCTTTACGTCGCGGTTATATTCCTGCAGCGCTTTAGCCGGCTCGATTTCGTTGCCGTAGCCGAAGATAATGGCGACGGGGCCGCTGAAGATTTCAGCCAGGTCTTTACGCCCCGCTTTTTCTGCGGCTAAATGGGCCAGGGTGTTTTTAACCACCTTAAAATCGAAGCCTTTTTCCCGGAACCGGCGTCTTAAGGCGGTGAGTTCCGGGGCGGTTATCCCGCGGTAGTTAGCCAGGATACCGATGCGGCACTTGCGGAAAAGTGCCTCAAGCTGGTCGATGGTCGCCGCTTTTTTTCCTCTTTGCAAAGCTCCCCTCCTAATAAAAAAGCCCCTGGCCGCAGGCACAAGGACTCTTGGAACCCAAGAATATCCTCGGCAGGCAATCAAATTAAGCCCCGCGGCACCCGCTGTCTTCGGAATTATTAAATTTTGTTTTAAGCTTTAACCGGTTAACCCGGGCGTGAGCTCCACGGTCAGTTTCAAGTCCATCCTGATACCCGGCCCCATGGTCGTGGCGATGGTGGCGGTGTGGATGTAGATGCCCTTAACGCCGGCGGGCTTTGCCTTGACGATGGCGTCGATAACCGTGGCCAGGTTTTCCAACAATTTCCTGGTATCAAAACTGGTCTTACCCAGGGTTAGGTGGATGATGGCGGTGCGGTCCAGCTTGAACTCCACCCGTCCCTTGCGGGCGTCTTCGATTACCCGGGACAGGTCAGCCGCAGCCACCACCGTGCCCGATTTGGGATTTGGCATAAGCCCCCGCCGTCCCAGAATCTTACCCAGCTTACCGACCTTGCCCATCATATCGGGCGTGGCGATGGCGGTGTCAAAATCCAGCCAGCCCTCCTCGATTTTTTTGACCATCTCGTCGCCGCCAACGAAGTCGGCACCGGCGGACTGTGCCGCCCGGGCGGCCTCACCCTGGGCGAAGACCAGGATGCGGATTTTCTTCCCCAGGCCGTGGGGCAGGAGGGCGATACCGCGTATCTGGTGGGCGGAGTTACGGGGGTCTAACCCCATGCGCAGGTGGAGTTCCACCGTCTCATCGAAACCGGCGTAGTGGACTTGTTTAGCCAGCTCTAATGCTTGCTCCGGCGCATAAGCCATGTTCGGGTCAAGTTGTTTTACGGCGGTCTGGTATTTCTTACCGTGCTCGGTCATGTTTCCCCTACTCTACGGCGACGCCCATGCTCCGGGCGGTGCCAATGATGATTTTTTCCGCGCTCTCAATGCTTGAGGCGTTTAAGTCTTTGGCCTTGAGACTGGCGATTTCCCGGACTTTTTCCCGGGAGAGCGTCCCTGAGCTTTCGCGTCCCGGGGTGCTGTTGCCTTTTTCGATTCCCAGGGCTTTTTTAATCAGGTCGGTGGTCGGCGGTGTCTTGGTGATGAAACTGAAAGTCCGGTCTTCGTAGATGGTTATTTCCACCGGAATAATCGAACCGGCTTCTTTGGCGGTGCGTTCGTTATATTCTTTACAGAAGGCCATGATATTGGCCCCATGCTGGCCGAGGGCCGGGCCTACCGGCGGGGCCGGGTTCGCCTTGCCGGCTTCAATCTGTAACTTTACGATGGCTTTGACCTTTTTGGCCATGGTGCCTCCTAGAGTTTCTCAACCTGAAGGAAGTCAAGCTCGACCGGCGTCTCCCGGCCGAAGAGGGTGAGCAGGACCTTGACCTTGCCCTTGGCGGTGTTTATTTCATCAACGATGCCCACGAAGTCAATGAAGGGGCCGTCGGTTACCCGGATACTCTGTCCCTTGCGGAAACCCACCTTGATTCTGGGAGCCGCTGTTTCCATCCGCTTCAGAATCTGGCTGACCTCCTCGTCTTTTAAGGCTACCGGTTTGTCGCCGCTGCCGACAAAGCCGGTGACCGCCGGCGTGTTGCGTACCAGGCTCCAGCTGTTGTCGCTCATGGTCATATTGACCAGGACATAGCCGGGCATTATCTTCTTGTTGATGGTGCGGCGCTGCCCGTTTTTCACCTCAATTTCTTCTTCGGTAGGTATCACCACCTGAGAAATTTCGCCGGCCATATCCAGCGACTTGAGGCGCTGCTCCAGATTTTTCTTAACCCGCTCTTCATACCCGGAATAGGTATGAATCGCAAACCACTGTTTTAGGTCATTGGCCAAGTGCGGACTCACCTCGATGGAATTCTTACTCGTGCGCTAAAACCCACTATCATTTGATTCGAAAGTAAGGACGTGCTCATCTGCCTAGAAAAACACCGCTCACCAGATTGGTAAAACCCAGGTCAAGCAGCCCCAGCACGATGCCGGTGGCCACCGCCACGAGGACTACCAGCGTGGTGAGGTAGATTATTTCCCGCCGGGTGAGCCAGACCACCTTTTTCAGCTCGCTTACGGTTTCGCTGATTAGTTTAAATCTCTTAGGGCTTTTCTTGGCGGCGATTACTGGCTGTTTCATCGGAGAACCAAGCCTGCGGCTGGCGATACCCCCTACTTAACTTCACGGTGGAGACGGTGGACCCGGCAACGCGGGCAGTATTTTTTTAGTTCCAGCCGCTGTGAGTCGTTCTTCCGGTTCTTGGTGGTGGTGTAGGTCCTCTCCTGGCACTCGGTGCAGGCCAGGTGGATAATACCCCGGTTTTCCGCTTTTTTGGCCATGTTATTCTATGATGCGGGTGATGGTGCCGGCCCCGACCGTCCTACCCCCTTCGCGAATGGCAAAACGCAGCCCTTTCTCAAGAGCTACCGGGTAAATCAGCTTGATTTTCGCCTTGATATTGTCGCCGGGCATGACCATTTCGACCCCTTCCGGCAGTTCGAGGATGCCGGTGACGTCGGTGGTGCGGATGTAGAACTGGGGCTTATAGCCGTTGAAGAAGGGGGTATGCCGGCCGCCTTCCTCTTTGCTCAGCACGTAGATTTCAACCTCGGCCTCGGTGTGCGGTTTTATGGTACCCGGCGCCGCCAGCACCTGGCCGCGCTCAACATCTTCCCGTTCAATGCCCCGGAGCAGGACGCCCACGGCGTCTCCCGGCTCGGCGGAGTCGAGAATCTTATGGAACATCTCAAGGCTGGTGGCCACCACTTTCTTGGGGTCGTGGTGCAGGCCCACGATTTCCACTTCGTCACCTGCCTTGATGACCCCGCGCTCCACACGGCCGGTGGGCACGGTGCCGCGACCCTTGATGCTGAAGACATCTTCGATGGCCATCAGGAAGGGCTTGTCCTTGGCCCTGACCGGCGTCGGGATATAATTGTCCACCGCGTCCATCAGCTTCATGATTTTACCGCACCAGGGGCAGTCGGCCTTGCCGCAGGCGCACTCCAGGGCTTTTGTGGCGCTCACCCGGACGATGGGAATTTTATCACCGGGAAAACCGTATTTGGTGAGCAGCTCGCGGAGTTCGATTTCCACCAGCTCCAGCAGTTCTTCGTCTTCCATCAGGTCAACTTTGTTTAAGGCGACCACCATGGAGGGCACTTCCACCTGGTGGGCCAGCAGGATGTGCTCCCGCGTCTGGGGCATGGGACCGTCCGGGGCGCTCACCACCAGGATGGCACCGTCCATCTGGGCGGCGCCGGTAATCATGTTCTTGATGTAGTCGGCGTGTCCCGGGCAGTCAATGTGAGCGTAATGCCGCTTGGCGGTCTCGTATTCGATGTGGGCGATGGCGATGGTCATACCCCGGGCTTTTTCCTCCGGGGCATTGTCAATCGTATCAAAAGCACGGAACTCAGAGAGGCCGGCTTGCGACAGGACCTTGGTGATTGCCGAGGTCAGGGTTGTCTTCCCATGGTCAACGTGACCGATGGTGCCTACATTGCAATGTGGTTTAGTACGCTCGAATCTCTTTTTAGCCATTTATCCCCCTTTAATAAAAGCCCACAACCAGACTCGAACTGGTGACCCCGTTCTTACCAAGAACGTGCTCTACCAACTGAGCTATGTGGGCAAACTGCCGTAGCCAATTCTAAGGTAGCCCGGATGAAAAGTCAAGCTACTCGCTAGAACATCCCGCCATAGCGCTTGCCGGCTTTGGCGGCGGAACTTTATCTATTTTACATGATGCGGCGGCTGGTGTCCAGTCTCTATGGTGGAGAGGGCAGGATTCGAACCTGCGTAGCCCTTAGGGCGGCAGATTTACAGTCTGCTCCGATTAACCGCTCCGGCACCTCTCCACTTGTCCGCTTCTGGTCACCAGCCCGAGAGGGGAGTCGAACCCGCTAACCTACCGATTACAAGTCGGTTGCGCTACCATTGCGCCACTCGGGCAGTCGTAACACCGTAAAGGATTATAGAAAGCCGGCGGCACAAAGTCAAGTTGCCGGCAGGCTAAGCCGGGCAGGTTAGAGGTTTCGGCCTTAAGCCGGATAATGCTATAATCAGCTTTACCGGTATGAAAAAGACACTCATCCAGTGTGATTTTGACGGCACCATCACCTGCGAGGACCAGGCCTTTATGATTTTGGACGCTTATGCCACGGGTCCCTGGCGCCAGTTCCTGGACGATTATCGCCAGGGCAAAATCACGGTCGGGGAGTTTAATCGCCGGGCCTTTGCCCTGGTAAGAGAGGCCGAAGCCACGCTGGTCGAGTTCGTGCGGCGCACCGCCCGGCGGCGAGCCGGTTTTCCGGAATTTGTCGCTTTCTGCCGCCAGGCGGGCTTGCGCTGCGTCATCGTGAGCAACGGCCTCGATTTCTACATTAATACTATTTTAGAAGGTGCCGGTATCAGCGGGCTGGAAGTCTTCGCTGCCCGCACCCGTTTTACTCCCGGCGGCATCCGGGTGAATTACCCCGGGCCGGACGGCCGGGACCTGCAAGCCGGTTTTAAGGAGGCTTACACCCGGCATTTCCTGGCCCAGGGCTACCGCGTGGTCTACGTGGGTAATGGCTGGTCTGATATCTTCCCGGCCTGTTTAGCCGAATATGTCTTTGCCTGTGACGAACTGCTGCCCCTGTGCCGTGAGAAGGCGCTCGCCGGGGAGCCCTTTGGGGACTTCAATGATGTCCGAAGGGGACTGGCGCGGCTGATAGATGCCCCGGCTTTCAAGGCGAGCCCGGGATAGCGCATATCTTAGGAGGTTAGCAATTTGACCGCAGATAAGTATGACCGGCGGCGCTTCGACAGCCAGCCGGAGGCGGCCATTGATACCGGGGTGCTCGAGGCGATAGCTTTCGCTTACTCGGGGCGCGCCACCGAGGTCGTTTACGAGACCGACGAGTTCACTTTTGTCTGTCCCTGGACAGGATTGCCTGACCTGGGGCGGCTGGTGGTGAGCTACCTGCCGAAAGCATCGCTGGTCGAGCTTAAGTCGCTGAAATATTACCTCACCTCTTACCGCAACGTGGGTATCCTTCAGGAGCACGTCGTAAACCGTGTCCTTGATGACCTGGTGAAGCTGCTCCAGCCGCTCTCGATGACCTGCGAGCTTTACGGCCGGGACAGGGGCGGCATCAGGACTTTCGTAAGGGCGCGGTATCCCTAATCCACGGCTGTTCCATCTCGGCGGTGGTTACTTTTCTGGTAGGATAGTAACCACCGCGAGTAGTAATAAAGTACTCTAGGAAAATCCCCGCGGAGGCACTATCATGTAGAGCATATTTAGGGGGCATCTTTACTTTTTCCCCTGGGTGGAATTGCTATGGCAGTGCGCGAGCGGGTTACCGAACTTGAGATGGCACCGGCCAACCGCCCGGCGGCTTTAGCCGGGGATGAGGCTCTTTCCGAGAGAGAGCGGGTGCTTCGCCAGATGCTGGAGTCGGAAATCCAGAAGCGAACCGGCTTCGTCCGTGCCCTGGTTCATGAGCTCAAGACGCCGCTTACTGCCGTGCTGGCTTCCAGCGACCTGATGACCACCGGTCTGAGACAGGAGCCGTGGCTCAGCCTGGCCCGTAATATCCACAAAGGTGCCATCAACTTGAACCGGAGGATTGACGAACTCCTTGACCTGGCCCGCGGGGAGACGGGACTCCTGACTCTGAAACCGCAGATGGTGAACCCGCGGCAGCTCCTCTACCAGATTGCCGGGGAGATGTCGCCGCTGGCCTCTCAGCAGCGTAAGACGCTGAGACTGGAGTTGCCATCGTCGCTGCCGGTCGTCCAGGCCGATGAGGCGCGCCTGCGGCAGGTGATTTTAAACCTGCTGAGCAACGCCCTCAAGTTCACGCTCCGTGACGGTGAGATTGAGCTAGGGTGCCAGGAAAGCCCGGGTTGCCTGGTATTTACCGTTACGGACCAGGGCCCCGGCATTACCGAGGCGGTGCAGAAACGGCTCTTCGAGCCTTATCAGAGATGGGAAGATGATGCTGAGATTCTCAGTGGTTTGAGACTGGGACTGGCTTTGAGCAAAATGCTGGTCGAGCTTCACGGCGGTAAAATCTGGGTTAAAAGCCGCCCTGGCAGCGGCAGCACTTTTGGATTTTCTTTACCGGCGGGGTAGCGGACGCGGACTTTAAGAACCAGGGGCGCTATTACCTTTATAATATTTCGGTATTCATTATTTCAGTCACCCCGGTAAGTCCCTTGCCGCATTCGGGGCATTTGCCCTGAAAACAGTTTCTTGTTCTTCTTGACGGCGACTTCCCACTCATCCATCCCGACATCGCATTTGCATTTATCGCAGTGGCTTTTCACTGGTTATCCCCCCCTTTTAAGGGGCGAAGGGCGATTTTCCCGGCGATTACGGCATTACGCCCCTCGAAATAATTACCGGCGGGCCTGATTTAGGCGGTCAATTAAGGGAATCGGCATTATTGCGGGGTTTTTTTCGGAACAGGCTGGCGACCAGGGCGATGATGGCGGCAAGACCGGCTAACACGCACAGCCCGCCGAAAATCAGGGGCGTTGGCCTGCCGCCGGTGATACCCACTATCAGGAAAATCGTCCCGATGAATATCAGCCCGAGCGGCACCAGGATGGTTGCGATATTGAATCTACCAGTCACGATACCAGCCTCCATCTTCATTTTTGGAGCGGGAGACGGGGTTCAAACCCGCGACCACCGGCTTGGAAGATTGGCTAGAGACAAACTAGCAGGCGCTTGTTGGGCCGACCGCTTGCCTCCTTTCCAGCTTCAACTGTACCCTAATAAAAAGTTGGTGTCAAGACTGTCCGTATTCACATTTAGAATTGCTCATACACAGAACGATGTCTTGTTACCTGAGTAACATTTCGTGCAATTGTGCAATCGGGTGATGATTATAGTGATTGTCCTACAGATGAGAACCCCATTCCAGTAAGGAGTTGCTTGGATTACCGAGCTTTTCTCAACATCGCCCAGTTTGTGAGGTTGGTTTCGGGAATCGCGGATTCCTCAGCTACCGTAAAACCAAAGTGCTCATAGAGCGGAACGTTTTGTTCTTCAAGCGTCTCAAGATAGCACGGCAGACCTGCTTCGTCTATTCTGGCTAACATCTGCCTTAGTAGCCTTCCCGCGTAGCCTCTTCCCTGAAACTGAGGGTCTACGCCGATGGCCTGTAAGAACTAGTGCTTGAAAGGGGCCAATCGACCGTGCACTGCGTCTATGTATTGGCCAAGACCCCTCATTCTGGACCCTCCGTATCTGGCAAAGCCGAAAATCTCGGATGGTGGAACGGAGCGCAAAAGTCTCCATAGTGTAACGGGGTAGTTGTCGGATGGCAACCAAACGGCGATTCCCTCCAAATTTTGAGATGTGGCGTGCACTTCGCCATATCGTATACCATTTAAGACAGGCAAAGAGAAGAAGTAGAGGGCTATCCTTTCTCTCGCCGCCTCGTCGGGGAAGTAGTATTGGAGAGGTGGGTGATTCCAGAATGCCCCGACAAGTACCTCAGCGGCACGCTTGCCGTGGGATCTGTTTAATCGCATGGTGTCTTTTGCTTTACTGTTTATCATGTCGACGTCTATTCTTTATGTCTCCTAGGCCTATTGCCCAATATGATACGGAACAGGTACTATCCCGGTCAACTGGACAACCTGCCATCATTTCGACTAGGATGTCAGTAGCCCATGATGTCAGAGTTACCTAAACGCATTTCCCGCTTGGCAGAGCTGGCGGGTAATTTATGGTGGAGCTGGCACCATAATGCCCGTGAGCTATTCTGCTCGCTGGATAATCCTTTGTGGCAACTCACCGGCCAAAATCCGGTTAAGCAGTTAAACGACATTGACCCGTTTAAGTTACAGGCAGCGGCCAAAGACCCCGTCTTTCTATCTTTATACGACGCCGTTATGGCGTCTTTTGACGCTGATGTTTCCGTACGTGACACCTGGTATGCCACAAACTATCCCGAACTGCTGCACGGCCCCATCGCTTACTTCTCGGCCGAGTTTGCCTTACACGGTTCCCTGCCAATCTATGCCGGCGGGCTCGGAATATTAGCCGGGGATACCTGCAAAGAAGCCTGCGACCTGGGGCTACCATTTGTCGGACTTGGTTTTATGTACCCGCAGGGGTATTTCCGGCAACACATATCGGCTGATGGCTGGCAGGAAGAAACTTATCAGCAGCTTGACTTCCATGACGCGCCCATCCATCCCATCCCCTGGCCTGATGGACAGAGCCCACTCCTATCCATCTCGCTCGCCGGCAGGACAGTTTACTTTAGCGCCTGGCAGGTCTTGCTCGGTCGCATCAAGCTTTATCTAATTGACACCAACCTTGATGAAAATACGCCTCGTGACCGCCTGTTATCAGCGCGGCTTTACACTGCTGACCGGGAGCATCGTCTCCAGCAGGAAATACTGCTGGGGATAGGCGGCGTCCGCCTGCTGCGGGCCCTGGGTATATCACCTTCGGTCTGGCATGCCAATGAGGGGCACACCGCTTTTATGGTACTGGAGCGAGCCAGAGAAGGGGTGGTCAGGGGCGCTTCATTTACGGAAGCGGCCGGCCGCATCCGGGCGAATACCGTTTTCACCACGCACACGCCGGTCCCCGCGGGCCATGACGTGTTCTCGTCACCGCTCATGGACAAATACTTTGGAGACTACTGGGGTTCCCTCGGACTTAACCGTGATGCTTTCCTGGCACTGGGCAGGGCGGACATCTCCGGGGCCGATAATTTCAATATGACGGCACTGGCGTTGAAGATGTCCGGACACCGCTCGGGGGTAAGCCGGCTCCACGGCGAGGTGACACGGCGGATGTGGCATAATCTCTGGCCCGAGGTCAAGGAAGATAAGGTGCCGATTTCTCACGTCACTAACGGGGTACACGTGCCTACCTGGCTGGCACCGGAGCTGCACCGGCTGCTGGAGAGATACATGGGGCAGGACCTCCTGAGAAGGCATGATGACCCTGAAGCTGGGAAGGTCATTGATAAGATACCAGACGAAGATTTTTGGGCGGTCAGACAGAATCTGAAACGTAAATTGGTCCACATTATTGATCGGCGCGCTCAGGGATTGTGGGCTAGCCCCGGGGTAACTGCCGAGCAGGTTGTGGCGGCTGGCTCATTGTTTGATAGCAATGCCCTGACAATCGGTTTTGTCCGGCGTTTCGCCGAGTACAAGCGGCCGGCGCTGGTATTTTATGACGTTGAACGCCTCAAGCGGATACTGACCGACCAGGGGCGCCCGGTGCAGATAATCTTCGGCAGCAAGTCGCATCCGTCTGATTTGGCTTCCAAGCATCTCCTCCAGCAGGTGTATAATCTCAGCAAAGACCGCGAGTTTCAGGGACGCATTGCCTTCATTGAAGACTATGATATGCGCTGTGCCCGTTACCTGGTGCAGGGGGTTGACCTCTGGCTGAACAATCCCCGGCGTCTCCAGGAAGGAAGCGGTACCAGCGGTATGGAGGCGGCGGTAAACGGCATCCCCCATCTCAGCGTTCTGGACGGTTGGTGGCTGGAGGGATTCAACGGTAAAAATGGCTGGGCGATTGGGGAGAAAGAGGTCAGGCCCGAGGCAGAAGATAGCGCCGATGCCGCTTCACTCTACCAGCTCCTGGAAGAGGAGATTGTGCCGCTTTTTTACGACCGTGACCGTCAGGGTGTGCCCCACGGTTGGATTAAGGTCGCCAAAAACGCTGTCCGTTCGGTGATGCCCGCCTTCTCCGCCCGGAGAATGCTTAAGGAATACGCTAGCACGATGTACTCACCGGCGGCGCAAGGCCAGCGCGATTTGGACTGGCAGGACTAGCCCGGGGTGGCCGCCGGGATAAATGAGCCTCGGCGATTATCTACGAACTACCGCGGTGTCCGGCCTGATTTGGTAGATTCAGCCTGAGCCTGATAAGCCTTTTTCAGCATTCCCAGGATTTGTTCTTCAGTGGTGGCGTGCTCTTCTATCATCTGGGTGAGGGTGACGGTTCCATTCTGGACACCTAATTTCTCAGTCAGCCGGTCTTTCTGGTTTGGGCCTTTCAGAGTGGAGTCATTTACCAGTGTTACGGTCTTTTCGAGTTGTTGCCGTATCTCGCTGTGAACAAATATTAGAGCCTTCGTCAGGGCTTCCCCGAGCAGCGGTGGGAGAACCCGCTCTTCCCAGGAGAAGTGGTCGCTTAGACCTTTTTGGACCCGGCTTAAGGCATCTTGAAATTGCTGTTTTTGGTCTTGCAGCTTGTCCACCGATGATTGTGCCCACCCCGACTGGGCTTTTTGCATACTGAATAAAGCATCAAAATCCGTAAGAGAACTCTGCACGCCCTGCAAACTAAGTCTGATTATCTGGTGTTGCGCGATTACCTGGTCGATTATTTCTAATTCGCCTGCCACGTTTAAACCCCGCCATGCCGGTTAAACTAACTATATAGTTCCCCCTGAAAAACTCATCTTGCCGTAACCGGGCCATCATGTATTGCGATTCAGCGATTCGCCGCTCCCGGGTTGTCACACTATTTCGTATATCTCAGGCTATTCGGGCGGCCTGCCACAGATTATGGGCGA
>JAZDKE010000033.1:0-7601 GCA_043803245.1 Chloroflexota bacterium | reverse complement strand
CGCCGGGGTGGCGGAACTGGCAGACGCAGCGGACTTAAAATCCGCCGGACCTAGTCCTTGTGGGTTCAAGTCCCACCCCCGGCACCGGAGTCCGTCTTATGCCCTGGTTAGTTATCGCCTCGAGTTATCTGCTGGGTTCGTTACCCACCGCCTACCTCGCCGGCCGCCTCAAAGGCAAAGATATCCGCCGGCTGGGGGACGGTAATGTCGGCGCGGCCAATGCCTACCGTGAGCTGGGCGCTAAAACCGGGGCTATCGTTTTCTTGCTCGACGCCGCCAAAGGAGCACTAGCGATTTTCATCGCTGAGAGATTACAGGCACACCAGATGGTGGTACTGCTCAGCGGCGCCGCCGCCGTCGGCGGCCACAACTGGCCGGTTTTCCTGGGCTTCCGGGGCGGACGGGGCGAGAGCACGACCATCGGCGTGCTTCTCAGCCTCATCACCCAGCCGATGCTGATTTGCGCCGTCCCGGCCCTGGTGACCCTGATAATCAGCCGAAATGTCACCCGCGCCAGCGCCGCCCTCTTTGTGCCCCTACCGCTGGTCGGCTGGTGGCTTGCGGTACCCGGGGTGCTGATTACCTACAGCATAATCCTGCCAGTACTGGTGGGCATCACCCATTATTTCCGCACCCACCCCCACACCCCTGGCGACGACATAAAAGCCCTCAGCCCGCCGGCATATTCCGGTATTGACAGCACCCGGCCACAGGAGTAAAGTAGCACCAAGTCACCCGAAGTAACCCAACCCGAGGAAGACCGCCGGCACCGACGGTGAACAGCCTTATCTTGAGGAGGTAGCTATGTCGCTCTATCTGATGCTCACCAATCTCACCGACGAAGGCAGACGGACGGTCAAGGCCAACCCCGAGAGAATTAAAGAGGTCAACAAGGAAGTCGAGTCGATGGGCGTCAAAATACTATCGCAGTACGCCGTCCTGGGCCCCTACGATTTCATCAACGTCATTGAAGCGCCCGATAACCAGTCCATCGCCCGGGTGGCGATGCATCTCGGGGCCCGGGGTACCTTGCAAACGATGACTATGGCCGCTATGTCCCTCGACGATTTCATAAAGACCATGAAAAAGTAGCTTCTCGAACCCGAAACAAGCTTACCGGAGCCGTTAAACACCAGAGATGCCCAGCCGAGAAGACGAATATTACGCCGGCTCAAAGCGGGGTGCCGGCCGGCCACTTTGTCCTTTTTGCGGCAAGCCCGAGGTCTACCCCATCAAGAAAAAGTGGCTGCTCTTCACCCGGACGATGGCCTGGTCCTGCGCCAACGAGGACTGCCGCATGTACCGACGGCACTTCCCTTCACCCAGCTACGGGTCTTACCGCCGGCGGCATAACCACTAATTTGGTTTCACCATAAGATGGCAGGATATTAATATGCCCAGTGTCAGAGCCGCGCTCAGCAACCTGTCCGGGCCTATGCCCTGCCGCCGCAAGCTGCGCCTCTTCTGGCGCAACCGCCTGACCAAGCTCTTAAAAAACCAGCGCGGCTGCGGTCATCCGGGCGAGCCTGGCGGCTGACAGCCGTCCCCGACACTTCCCGGTTCGGGAGGGACAGAACACCGCAGGTAGCGGTGACCTGAAGAAGGAAACCGATGTATTATTTTGCCTACGGTTATAACCTGAGCAAAGAGCCGATGAAGGCCCTCTGCCCGGACAGTAAACCACTGTTCAGTGCCGTCCTGCCCAACTACCAGCTTGTCTTTTACGGCTGGTCCCGCAAATGGCGGGGCGGCCAGGCCAGCCTCAGGAAAACCACCGGCGTTAAAGTGCGCGGCGCCGTCTACGAGGTAAGCGATAATTGTCTTGCTCGCCTGGACAGCTTCGAAGGCCCCGATTACAAGCGCATCGCCGTCATCGTCTTCGATGAGGACGGCACGCCGCAGGAAGCTACCACCTATATAACAAAACGGCCCCTGGAAGAGACCAAACCGGGTAAGGAATACCTTGAGGCCATATTGCGGGGCTACCGGGACTGGCAGGTAGAGTAAACCTACCACATTAAAAGCCTTACCGTAATCAAACCCACGCTCGGGGTTGAAGCGCCGGAAAAAATCCTGCTATAATCGGGCGATGATTATCGACTGCCACACCCACGTGATGTCCCCCCGGATAAGGGACGAGCGCCGCCGGTACGCCGAGGCCGACGCCTGCTTTGCCACCCTTTACGCAAACGATAAAGCCAGACTGGCGACCGCCGAGGAGCTCATCGCCAGCATGGACAAAAACGGGGTTGATGTCTCGGTCATCCTGAACATCGGCTGGACGACCCACGAGCTCTGCGCCCAGACCAACGACTACATCCTCGAAGCCATTAACCGCTACCCGGACCGCCTGGTGGGCTTCGGCGCGGTGCAGCCTAACTCCCTTAAGGCCAGCATTGAAGAGGTCGAGCGGCTGGCACGCGGCGGCATCCGGGGCATCGGCGAGCTCAGACCTGACGTGCAGGCCTTCGACCTGGCGGACGATGAAATAATGACGCCCCTGGTCGAGGTGATGACCCGGCACCATCTCTGTCTCCTGATGCACGCCTCGGAACCCGTCGGCCACCGCTATCCCGGTAAGGGGTCGGTAACGCCGGACACCATCTATCCCTTCATTACCCACCACCCCGAGCTCAACATCATCTGCGCTCACTGGGGGGGCGGACTCCCCTTCTACGGCCTGATGCCCGAGGTGAAGCAGGCCCTCGGCAACGTCTACTTTGACTCGGCGGCTTCTCCCTTTCTCTATAACCCGCAAATCTACCGAATCGTGAGCGAAATCGCCGGCAGCGGCCACATCCTCTTCGGCAGCGACTACCCCTTGATGGAACCGACCCGCTTGATAAAGGAAATAATGTCCCTCGGCCTGCCGCCGGAAACCGAGAGGCAGATTCTCGGCGATAACGCTCGGCACCTGCTCGGCCTGGCTAAGCCTTGAAGATGGAGCCGGTACGCGCTTTCATCGCCATTCCTCTACCTGCGCCATTCCGGCAGAGCTTATGGGAACTGCAAACGGAACTCAAAGCCGGTAACCCGCCGCCGGCGAAATGGGTTAGTCCGGAAGGCTGCCACCTGACACTCAGCTTCCTGGGCAACGTCGGGGCCGACCGCATCGAAGCCATCACCCGGGCCATGGAAAACGCCGCAGCCGGGGTTATCCCCTTCGACCTCAAGATGGGCCGCATCGGGGGCTTCCCCGGCGTTAGCCGTGCCCAGGTTATCTGGGTGGGCCTGGAAGGCGACCTGGATAAACTGCTTGAACTTAAAACCCGCCTCGACGCGGAGCTTAGTCCACTTGGTTTTCCTCCCGAAGAGCGCGCCTTTACCCCCCACCTGACCATGGCGCGGCTGCGCGATAGGGTATCACCCCCGGAACGCGAGCGGCTGGCAAAGCTCATCTCGGACACCACCCCAAAAACGTTCCCCGAGATGCATGTCACGCAGGTCAACCTGATGAGGAGCTATCTCACCGGGGAGGGTGCGGTTTACCGCTGCCTCAGCCAGGCCGCATTAAACGGCCCCGCCAAGGGCTGAAACCTGGTGGGTACATCCGGCTGAATTTCCGGCATCATGCTGAGTAACCACCCGAAGGGCATCGTAACGTGCTGAAACAGGGGTAGGCACCATGCCTCAATTACCGGCATCCTCTTTTAGAACCCACGATGCAAAAGGCCTTGTCAAGGGCGGTAACTTGGTGTATACTGCTCTCAGCTTTGTGAGAGCTTATTAAATTAGGTTGGGAGGAGGACCCCGTGGACAAGACCACTTTCCCCAGATGTCAGAAATGTAATGCCGGCGATTTGGTGCCCCTGTCTGATTTCGGTAGCCAGGGAGCCACTATCCACTACAAGGCATGGGTCTGCACTAATCCCGAATGCGGCTTTAACCTGAAAATCAGGAACGGTGACGTCTACGTCAACGAACCCATTATGAGCGGCTCCGCCCACCTGAATCGCGCCCGTTAATCATCATCTGATGGCAATGGTGCCTGGGACCTCCAGATTAACAAAATGGGCACTGGACCTCCTCTTCCCCCGCTGGTGCCTGGGCTGCGGGAAAGAGGGTGACTACTTCTGCCCCGCCTGTGAGGACACGCTAACTCAAATCACACCCCCACTTTGCCCCCGGTGTGGTTGCCCCGAGCCTGGGGGCAAACTCTGCTTAAGCTGCGCCCGGGAGCCATCAGCACTGGACGGTATTCGCGCCCCATTTCGCTTCGAAGGTCTGGCGCGCGAGGCTGTCCACCAGCTGAAATACCGCAACCTCAGGGTGCTTGCGGAACCGCTAGCCCGCTTCCTCCACCGCTTTCTGCAGTCAAACCCGGTGCCCGGCGATGTCCTGGTGCCAGTGCCGGTACACGCCAGGCGATTACGGGAACGCGGCTACAACCAGTCGGAGTTGCTTGCCCGGGAGCTGGGCAGACTCACCGGCCTGCCGGTAGTCGCTGACTCGCTGGTGCGCTCCCGATTCACCACCCCACAAGCCAGCTCCGCCAGCGTGCGGGAACGCCGGCAAAACGTGGCCGGTGCCTTCGCCTGCCGGGACGAGCATTTGAAAGACCGCCGGGTGCTGCTCATCGACGACGTGGCCACCTCGGGAGCAACCCTCGGCGCCGCCGCCGAAGCCCTGAAAAAGATGGGGGCCGGGTCGGTCTGGGGACTCGTCCTTGCCCGCGAATTTTAAGTCATGGGCGGTACCTTTTAAGATTCTAATGAACGAGATTTTATCACCCGGGAGACTAATATGGCCGGGAATTTTAAGTCATGGGCGAAACTCAGTAAGTTATCTTCGCAAGAGTTACTTGCCTTAAGTAATGCTAAAAATTCACGCAACGTGCTGGCCTGAGCCAGAAATTTACACCCTGATTGCAGTACTTATATGGAGGCTAAAGAATGGAACTCGTGATAACCGGTAAACACCTGGACATTACGCCGGAGGTACGCAGTTACGTTGAACGCAAACTGGGCAAACTCAGCCGCCACCTGCCCGGTATCATGAAGGCCAACGTTGAGGTCGCCGAGGAAAAGACCAGGTCCCGGGAGCATCACTTCGTGGCCCAGGTAACCCTGGATGCCGGCGGGGCTATCCTGCGCGGCGAGGTGAGAGGCGAAGACCTTCTCACCGCCATTGACCGGGTGGAAAAGGTGATGGTCCGCCAGATTGACCGCTACAAGGGCAAGACCCAGAGCAGAGGGCGGGACTCTATCCGTGGTGAATCCAGCGCTGAAACGGCCATACCCCAGCCATCGGTCATCAAGACGAAACGGTTCTTCCTGAAAGCTCTGTCAGAGGAACAGGCGGTGGAGCGCATGGAGTTGCTGGGACACGATTTCTTTCTCTTCCTTGATGAAAACAGCGAGGTCAACCTGCTTTACCGCCGCCGGGACGGTAATTACGGGCTCATCGGTACCACCACCCGGGAGACCAGATAGCCAGCGACCGCCTATCGTACTCTAGCTTTTCCGCGACATCGCGGTATATAATAGGGTATGAGGAAATTCCGGTTTCTCTACCTGGGGTTGCTCTGCTTTTTGGCCGTCGTCGTTATTTTTGTCTTCGACGGTTATCTGGGAGTCTACGACTCGGCCACCATCAAGACCGGCGAGTTCACCCAGGAGATACTGGCCGGCTCCTGGCCGGACAAGTTCCCCTATTCCACAAGCAGCCAGGCAGACCAGAAGATGTTTTTCACCTATCAGATAGACAACCGATGGTTCACCACCCACCGGACCACGGTCAACGCTTCCCTCTGGCAGGAGAACTCGAAGGTGAAAGACCTCTATTCTCAGACTCTGAAAATCGGGGCTTTTAAGAAAGTTACCACCGAATGGTCGCTTGACCCGGCGGGCTTGAACCTGGGCGAGTTTCAGCAGCAGCAGTTCACGGTCAGGATTGAACAGGACGGCAACGTGCGGGAAATCATCACCAGTTTCTACCTCCCGGCGGGTACGGGCCAGGCCAAGCCAATCCTACCACCAACGGGAATAACAAGGTAAGCGTCTAAGACAGGAGGCGCCAGTAGATGAGGCTGAGAGTCTACATACTCTATGGCTTCGGTATCATCACCAGCATCGGCGGCGTTTCTTTTCTGGCCGCCCAGTACGTGAGGTTTCTCTCCGAACCGGGCAAGCTGGCATGCCTTCTACTGGTTGTGGCGATGTTCTTTTGCCTGGGACGCTATTTTGAGGAAATAGGCTGGTAGAGGAATGTTAACGGCAATCGCGGTCATCCTGTCTTTAGTCTTCATCGGCTGGCTAATCTGGCTTGCGGCGCGCAAGAAGCCTATCAGCGCCCACTTCATGATGTATATGCTCAGCACGCTCTCCGGCGTCTACACCCTGGCCTTCTTCTTCAGCATGAATATCGAAATCATCGTCAAGGTGCTGGCAAGCATCGTGGTCGGCGCTTTCCTGATTTTCCTGGCTGCCTCCCAGCAGCGTCAGCAACCGGCCAGCCCTGACAGCCAGTAGGTAAAAATAACCTGTGGCAAAGACCGGGCACCCGGGATACACCGTCTTCAACACCGAAGCCGGCTGGGTAGCGGTGCTGGCCTCGGAAAAGGGCATCAAACGCCTCACCATGCCCCAGCGCACCGCCGGGCAGGCCCGGGAATTGCTTGGGGTAGAAATCAGAGATGCCGAACTCCCCCCGAGTTTCCCCGAAAACATCATTAAACGCTTGAGACGCTTTTTCCAGGGCAGCAAGACAGCCTTCCCCGACATTTGCGACCTCGGTGAGGCAACCCCGTTCCAGCGGCGCGTCTGGGAAATAACCAGGCAAATTCCCTACGGGGAAACCCGGAGCTACCGCTGGGTGGCCGAGCGGGTGGGGCAGAAAAACGCCGCCCGGGCAGTGGGACAGGCCCTCGCCCGAAATCCGGTTCCCATCATCATCCCCTGCCACAGAGTGGTGGCCAGTGACGGCGGTCTCGGCGGCTATAGCGGCGGCCTGAGCTTTAAGCGGTTCCTGTTAGACCTGGAAGCTAAGAGAACCCGCCATATTTAATCAGATTTTTCAACCACACCCCCTCGTATCCCCCTCTCCTTCGGAGACGAAAGTACACTATTGACAGTGAGGTGGTTGATTCCGTTACCGAGGCTTACATCGGTCAAGGACTTAAGGTAAGGCGTTTTAGTCTAGTTGGCCAAGAGAGAGGTAGATTCCCTTCCCTTCATATCATGAGGCTGGGTGGGTGGGAGAGCTTGGACATGGTGGTGAGGTATACGAGGAGCGTGAAGTTTGAGGAGAGTTTGAGGCTGTATAAGGGGTTAAATGGGTGAATATTGCGCTATTTCGTGCAACAAGATAACAAATGATGCTTGCCTCGGGGATCCAAAAGAGTAAGGTCTTGTTCAAGTTCAACGAGAGGCATATAATTGCCGTAACCGTAAACACTTAGGACATGAAATTATGACGTTAAATATCAAACAACTAATCAAGCGCGCGAAAGAATACGTTGAAGTAGATACCCACGGGCATAGCCCGTGGCACTTTACAGGTCAAGCTTCGCTTGCCCTGAATCCTGGTGCCCTTGCCATTTCACGTACTCACGGATTTGTTTCTCATCCAGCCCAATCGCAGACACAAAGTAGCCTGGCGAC
>JAZDKE010000032.1:0-5044 GCA_043803245.1 Chloroflexota bacterium | reverse complement strand
TCTGGGATTCAATCGACCCGCCGGAAGCCAAATCCGGTACCGGTGGGACAGTCACGTTCAAGCTCACCGTACCTCCAGGCTCGTTTTGCTCCATCATCTACATATTGCCCGTCTCGGGTACTCGGAGCACAACCAGTCACGCCGAAGGGATTGTTGGTACTGACGGTAAAATCACGCTCTCATTCACAATCCACCAGCATGTCAACGCTGGTGAAGGGACGCTCGAACTCACGGTCACTCAGCCTAGCGGCACCAAAACCGTGGTGACGCGCCCCTACATGAACCGCTAATACGTTAAGATATCTGGCCCAGGATTTCTTATCCTGGGCCAGATATCAGCAGGGAGTTGCGAGAAATAAACGAAACGTTCTTAAAGGCCTGTCGCGGCGAGAAAACGGAATATACTCCGGTCTGGCTGATGCGTCAGGCAGGACGTTATCTGCCCCAGTACCAGAAGGTGGCCGCCAAAGCCGATTTCCTGACAATCTGCCGTACCCCGGAACTGGCCGCTGAGGTCACTATCGAACCAGTTGATGCGCTGGGGGTTGACGCCGCCATTTTCTTCTCGGACATCACCACTACCGTGGTGCCGATGGGCATCAAGCTCGAATACGCTGATAACCTGGGGCCTTATTACCCGGACCCGCTCCGCCGTAAGGCCGATATCGACCGGCTGACCGTACCCGAGCCGGCGGAAAGCCTGGCTTTTGTCTACCAGGCGCAGAAGATACTCGCCAGGGAGCTGGCCAGCCGGGTGCCGCTCATCGGCTTCGCCGGTGCCCCCTTTACTATGGCGGCATTTATGGTCGAGGGAGTGGTGAGTCACGCCTTTACCCATACCCGGAGCCTCATATTCCGTGAACCCAGATTATTCCACAGTCTGATGGACAAGGTAAGCCGCTTTACTGCCAAGTACCTAAAAGCCCAGGCTCGGGCGGGTTGCCAGGCCGTGATGCTCTTCGACTCTTTTGCGGGCATGCTGGGACCCAAAGACTTTATGGAATTCAACTACCCTTATCTTAAAAGCACCATCGCTGACCTCAACCGAACGGGGGTGCCCGTCATCTATTTCGGACTCGGCCAGCACGGCGCGCTGGAGCAAATCGGTGGCCTGGGCGCCGAGGTCATCGGCGTTGACTACGGCATTAATCTGAACAGCGCGGTGGCCAGGCTTGGGCCGGGGGTCACCGTCCAGGGCAATATCGAGCCGTACGTGCTCCTGGGGCCGGAGAAGCCGATGCGCGAGCGTGTGAAAGAGGTGCTGGCTCAGGGCCGTGGCGCCCGCGCCCATATCTTTAACCTGGGACACGGCGTCCCCATCAGCACCCCGGTGGCCAATGCCCGGGCCATGGTCTCCGCAGTGCACGAGTTTACCGGAAAGCAGGCTGGGATTTGACAAACTATTCGCCCTCGAGGGGAAACGCCGGAAATTGCGGAGGAGGTTCTTAACGGTGGTGGGCTCCGTAGCCGGTGGCCGTTAGCCGAATAATAGGACGGGATAATATTGGAGGTTTCTTGTGGCTTACTCAATTACACGGGAATGTGTGAACTGTGGTGCCTGTGAGACAGAGTGTCCGAACCAGGCCGTCAGCCAGGGGGCTGAGGTCTTCGTCATCAACCCGGAAAAGTGCACCGAATGTCTGGGATTTTACGATAGCGCCCGCTGCGCCAGGGTCTGTCCGGTGAATGCGGCTGTCCTCGACGATGCCCACCGGGAGAGCCACCGCAATCTGGTAGCCCGTTTTAAGAAGCTGCACCCCGGTATAGAACCGAAGGGTTTCGTGCTGCTCCAGGAAGAGAGTAAGCCGGTCATCGCCCTGGTGGCCGACGGCAGCGGCGATGCCGAGGGCCAGGCTGCCCTTGAAGATCTGGACGGCTATATTCGGGGCCAGTTTCCGGATTATGACGTGGTCTGGGCAGTCCAGGCGGTCTATATGATTGAGGCGCTCAAGTGGCGCGGCCAGACCACCTACTTCAAGCGGGGTGTGCCGCTGATGGTAGCCGCCGACCTTCTTACCAGGCTTGCCGCGGCAGGCTGGACGAAGGTGGCGATGCAGCTATTTATGTCCGGCGAGAGTAATTTCTCCAAAGCCGCCGTTAATGCCGATACCCATGGCATGGGCGTGAAGTACGGGCTACCTTTTCTGGCAGCGGCGCACCCGGAAAACGAGCATAAGCTGGTAAAATCCCTGGAACCGGTCTTCGGCAACGGGACTGAAACCGCCACCGTCCTGGTGGGACATGGATCGGAAAAAGACTTTGAATATAACGAGTGGTTCATCAACATCGATAAGTATCTCCGGAAAAACTACAAAAATGTCTTCCTGGGAACGCTTCACGGCCCGCCGGGTACCGAGAGCTTTGTCTCCAGCGTTAAAGCTTCCGGCTGTAGAAAGGTACGTTTCGTTTCGCTGATGATGAGCCGGGGTGGCCATATGCCGCTTGATATTGTGAACGACCAAAATCCCCAGTCCTGGAGTAACCAGGTTGGCCTGCCCGCCGAAGCCATCGACACTTTCAGCACTAATCCGGCTCTGCGTGAATATTTTGTGAGCAGCATCCGGGGGCTGCTCGGCCAGTTCAAGTCCTGATGGTATAACGGGGGTAGCGTGAAAGGAGTATAAATGGAAACAAAGACAACATACTTCGAGAAACCGGGCCCGGCGAACACTGAGACTACCATGCGCCTGGCGCGGGAGCGCGCCGACGAGCGGGGCATCCGCCAGGTCGTGGTGGCTTCCACCTGGGGCGATACCGCGCTGAAAGCGACAGACATTTTTGCCGGTTTCAAGGTGGTGGTGGTCGGCATCGTCACCGGCCCCCGCGAACACGACCCGGAGTCAACCGTTTATCAGCCATTCTCACCCGAAGCAAAAAAGACAATTGAGGCTAAAGGGGGGGTGGTGCTGCATACCGCCCATGCTTTCGGGGGCATCACCCGTGCCCTCCGCGACCAGCAGGACTGGAAAACCAGCCCCATCGCCCTGATTTCAGCGGCGCTGCGCGTCTTCGGGCGCGGCATGAAGGTCGCCTGCGAGGTGGCGATGATGGCTGCCGACTCCGGCCTGGTAAGCATCACCGAGGATGCCATCGTTATCGCCGGCAGCGGCCGCGGCGCCGATACCGCGGTCGTGCTGCGCCCGGTAAACGCTCACCGTTTCTTCGACCTTAAGGTCAAGGAAATCATCTGCAAGCCGCTTTTATAAACCGGGCAGCCATAAAATCTAAATTCACCGGGGAGGTCATCATGGCGCGCACCGGACTCATTTACGAAAGCAATACCAGTGAACAGGCCGCCACCGTCAAGAAGCTGATGTTCATCCTGGGGGCGGGGCGTTATTTCAAGACCTCGGAGTTTGTTCCGGAACTACGGGACACCTACGATTTCTATTTCATCGGCGGCCCGGCTAGTGACGGCACGCCCGATGCCAGGATTACGAACTTCGTCTCGAATAACCTGGGATGGCTCAAAAATAAAAGAGTCGCGCTCTTCGCCCTCGGGACACTGGGCACGGCAAGCGATAGCGGCTTTACCACGCTTACCAGTATGCTCGGCGACGCCGTCCTGGGCCACGAGGTGGTGAATACCGGAAATGTTGCTGCCATCGCCGAGACCGGGCTTCGCGTCAAAGCCCTCCGGGACGCCGGTGACGTTAAACTTCCGGCGCCGGAGCTGAAGCAGCACATCGAGAAGTTCCTCGGCGGCCACAAGTACTGCACCCTCTGCACCGGCTACGGGAACCGGGTGCGGGGCACCGCCGTCACCTATAAATACCACGAAGGCCATATGTATATCGTTTGTGAAGGGGCGGCCAAGTTCGCCAACTTGATACTGAACGATAACGTCTGCATCGCCATGCACGCGCCATTTCAAGGAGTGGGGACCGCTGGCCTCCAGCTCACCGGCAAGGTTAAAATCCTTGACCCGGCAAGCGATTCATACCGCCGTATGATGGAAATCAAGGGCAGTGACTACCAGCGCCTGACACACCTGCCCTGGATTCTCTGGGGGCTGGATGTCAAGCTGGCGAAAGCCGAGTTCTGGTGGGCCGAATGGCGCAACCAGGGCATCGGGCCCAAGCAGACTTATATCTTCGAAGAGGCACGCAAATGACGGAGATGACAGAATTCGGAAGGCTGCGCACTTCGGGCATCAAAGCCCAGCTGCCACGCCGCGAGATGGAACGACGTATTGCTGCGGCGCTAAAAGCCGGTAACGTTTGCGTGCTGGCGACCTGCCTGAATGACGTGCCGCGGGCGACGCCGATTGAGTACTACTCGGAGGGCCTCACGCTCTACGTAGCCGCCTCCCGCAACACCAAGATTATTAACCTGGAGGGTAACCCGCGCATCAGCGTCGGCATTTACAACACGCCATTCACCGACTGGACTAACTGGGACAAAGTCATCGGCCTCCAGATTACCGGCCGACCCGAGCTTTTGCGCTATGCTGAAAGCCCCGAAGCTTACATGGCGGCACTCGCGCACTATGACTGGCACAAATACCGTAGCGCCATGGGCAGGCCGGACGACGAGCCTCGAAATTCCACCATCATCAAGATAACCCCGATAAAGATTGAATACCGTGACCTCGGGCTTATGCGAGAGGGTTACGCGGCTTCACAGGTCTGGGCTGACAAAACCTAAATAGAGATTGGAGAAATAGATTATGGCAACCCAGTTCCGCCGGCTGATGACCGTTAAAGCCGATAAGCAGCTCCCCAAAGATGAACTGTGGGACCGCATCGTCACTTTTTTGAAGGGACAGACGATGTGCACGCTTTGTACTTGCCTGAACGATGTCCCGCGGGCTACGCCTTTGGAATACTACCTCTATGAAACTTCACTCTACATGGTGGGACATAAGGGTATCAAGCTGGGGAATATCAGAATTAACCCCGGGGTAAGCATCGGCGTGTATAACCATGTGCACCCAAGGTGGGGCGACGGCGGTAACTGGCTCGGCGTCATCGGCGCGCAAATAACCGGCACCGCCCGCCTCATCCCCGATGATGTCCCCGAGTTCTTTCCGGCCTATCAGCGT